>JAJRTB010000048.1 GCA_024278495.1 Deltaproteobacteria bacterium | reverse complement strand
TGCTTGTCAAGTCCCGGGACCCGCACCCGGGTAGTGGATGCGCGGTACTGCTCAGGCTAACCCGGATATTTCATAAAGGTCGTCGCGCAGCAGGCCGCTTGTGAAATATGCGGGTTAACTGTATGCCGTCTCGGCATGCTCCGCGTAATCGAGCCCCTGCACCTCGCTTTCCGCGTCAAGGCGCAACCCCATGGTCGTCTGTACCGCCTTGAGAATGATCCAGCTGACCGCAAAGGCATAGACACCGACCACGACAACGCCCAGTGCCTGATACCCCAGCTGAACCGCGCTGCCGGCCAGCAGGCCGTCCACGCCGCCGGGATTGGCGGCTTTGGAGGCAAAAACACCCAGCAGAATGGTGCCGACAGCGCCGCCGACCCCATGGATACCCACAACATCCAGGCTGTCGTCATAGCCCAGCCGTGACTTGGCGTTGACCGCCAGGAAGCAGACAACCCCGGCGATCAGGCCGATCAGAATCGCGGCGTTGGGCCCGACAAACCCGGCTGCCGGGGTAATGGTCGCCAGCCCCGCAATAGCTCCGGATGCCGCGCCCAGGGTCGTGGGCTTACCCAGCTTGAACCACTCCATCACGGTCCACATGGCCATGCCGGCCATGCCGGCAAGATGGGTGGCGACAAAGGCCGTAGCCGCGACCCCGTCCGCGGCCAGAGCGCTGCCGCCGTTAAAACCGAACCAGCCGAACCAGAGGAGACCGGTGCCCAGCATGGTCATGGGCAGGTTATGGGGCAGAAAATTCTCCCGGCCAAACCCTTTACGCGGTCCGATCACCAGAACCGCGGCCAGGGCAGCCGCGCCGCAGGTCACGTGCACGACCAGGCCGCCGGCAAAATCCAGCACGCCGTTTGGCCCCAGCCCACTCATCCAGCCGCCGCCCCAGATCCAGTGGCAGACCGGGTTGTAGACCAGAACAGTCCAGGCCAGGCTGAAAACGACAAAGGGCGCGAACCTGACCCGCTCGGCAAAGGCGCCGGTGATGAGCGCCGGAGTGATGACCGCGAACATGCACTGGTAAATCATGAAAACGGTCTGGGGGATGGTGGTGGCGTAATCCGGACTCGGCGCATTGGTCACCCCCTTGAGGGCAAACCAGGAAAAGTCCCCGATAAACCCGGCCACGTCCGGCCCAAACGACATGGTATACCCGATATAGACCCACTCTATCGAAATGATTGAGATCATGACCATGCTCTGCATAATAGTGCCGAGCACGTTCTTGCTGCGGACCATGCCCGCGTAAAACAGGGCCAGGCCGGGTGTCATCAAAAGAACAAGGCCGGCAGCGGCCAGAATAAACGCTGTATCTGCTGCTGAAGTCATCAGCTCCCTCTCTCATTTTTATTACATTTTTGTAGAAAGTGTAATAAAAACGTAACAAAAAAATAAAAAACGATCAAGCTGAAAAAGGGGTTCAGGGACACCCTTTTTCCTTTCCTGGAGCGGCAGGACACGGGTGCTCCTGCCGTTTCCATGCTTGTACCTGACAATTCAATCCATTCAACAACCATCCTGAGTCCATGAACGTTCACCTGGCTCCCTCGGTCACTGGAGATCTTATTCAAACCGTGTGCCAGTTCGCAAAGATGAGCGCTTTTCACACCTCTGGATCCGCGAGCGTTACCCGCGGATCAGTGTGGCGCATTGCTGACCTGTCGCTGTGTCCGGCGAGTGGTTGAGTCTTTTTGCGAGGTCGCCTGGTTGACCGCTGCAGAAGCGCCTAAGTGATCAGGGGCACCGCATCTTCGCACGGTCGCGACTGCCCGCATAGCCGGCTATAGTGGTCAGTCGCGCCCGCATGGAGTGGGGGGATCAATTAACCAGCAATGACTTCGTGGAGGACGCGGCTGAGCTGCCCGGTGTCAAAGGGCTTGGTTACCACGCCCTTAAACCCGTACGTTTCATATTCGGCCATGACCGGGTCATTGGAGTAGCCGCTCGCCACAATGACCCGGGCATCGGGGTCCATTTCCAGCAGCTTGCCGACGGCCTCCCTGCCGCCCATGCCGCCCGGGATGGTCAGGTCCATGATAACAACGTCATAGGGGGCGCCGCTTTGCGCGGCTCCCTCATACAGTTCAAGGGCCTGGTCACCGTTCTCGGCAAAATACGGCTCATAACCAAGGTAATTCAGCATCTCGCCGACAATGGCACGCACATGTTCTTCGTCGTCCATGACCAGTACCCGGCCCCTGCCAAATACATCCTGCCCGGCCGATGACTCGACCTCAGGCGGGCGCTCGGGGCTTGCCGGCAGAAAAACAGTGAACTCGGTGCCGACCCCCGGCTCAGACTCCGCGCTGATAAAACCCCGGTGTTTGCCGACAATTGAGTGACAGATGGTCAACCCCAGACCGCTGCCGCTCTGCTTGGTGGAAAAATAAGGGTCGAAAATCCGGGCCAGATCCTTCCGGGCAATACCGGAACCCTGATCCAGAAAAGTCATCTTGATATAAGCGCCGCTGTCCAGGGGAAGAGCATCCGCGTCACTGACAAGAACATTTTCGGCGCTGACCGTGATGACACCGCCGTCGGGCATGGCCTGGGCACCGTTGAGCACTATGTTCTGCACCACCTGGCTTATCTGGCCCCTGTCCGCCTGAACAGGCCACAAATCCCCGGCCAGGTTATACTCGCACCGCACCGTGGAACCGCTCAGGGCGAACCTGACCGACTCTTCCAGAAGCTCCCTGATCGCCACAACTGTTTTGACCGGTTCCCCGCCCCTGGAAAAGGTGAGCAGCTGCTGGGTCAGGTTCTGGGCCCGCACCGCGGCCTTTTTGGCGCTTTCCAGCCAGTCATAATTTTTCCGGCCCGGCGTCAGAGTACGCAGGGCCAGATCAATATAGCCGGTGATGCCGGTCAACAGGTTGTTGAAATCGTGGGCAATACCGCCGGCCAGAACACCCAGGGATTCAAGCTTTTGCGCCTTGAGCAGCTCCGCTTCCATCTTTTTCCGCTCGGAGATATCCCGGACAAAACAGAAATAGTTGCCCTGGCCGTCCATTACCGTGTAGCACGCGCTGATCTCAACGGGCACCTGACCGCCGGTCCGGGTCTGCTGGTCAACCTGAAAGAGGAGAGAGCCGGCCTTTCTGATGCGGTTCAACAGAACAGAGGCGTCCATGTTCGCGCCAAGGAAATCACCAAAATGCATGCCGAGAAGATCGCCCCGGCCGTAGCCTGACATGGTACACAGGGAAGGGTTCACGTCCAGGAGCGTTCCCTGCTCATCGATCAGCATGAACCCCTCGGTGGTGGTCTGCAGGATGGTCTGGTTGCGGGCCATGTGGGCCAGAATCTTTTCATTGTTGCGACTGAGAATCAGGCTCATCTCGTTAAACGATCCGACAAGTTCAGCAAACTCATCCGTCCCCTGGTAGGACGAAACATATCCCAGCTCGCCCTGGCGTATTTTCCGGGTAGCCTGCAGCAGTTCTGTCACGGGCGCGGTGATGCTTCTGATCAGGTACACGGTGATCCCTATCATGACGAGAAAGGCAAAGACCAGGGTCGCGGCCAAAACCTTTCTTGAGCCGGCGACCTTTTCCAGCGATGCCTCGGTCTTGCTGCGCAGAGACGCATTGGCAACCAGGGCCATCTGCTGCGCCTTTTTAATTATCGTATCGCCGATATCGGCCGCCACGACCTGCAAACGCCTGATCCTTTCAGTATCAGCGGTCGAGGTGATAAAATAACTGAGGGCCTCCCTGTACTGCCAGGTCAACCGCTCCAGCTCCTTCAGGCCGTCCGCCACGGGTTGCTCGTGGTGACAGCCGGAGCACCCCTTGACCCGTTCGTCAAGGGTCAGGACATTGTCGACAATAATATCGAGCTCCTTGCCAAAGAGGGTGCCCGAAGTATAGAGGTTGGACTGGACCGTCTGCACGTTGATGACCAGGTCCTGGCGGATAATCTCGACCTTGTGCAGGGCGAGCAGCGAATTTAAATTTGCGGTGGTCTGCCCGACGATATAGAGGGTAATGCCTATGCCCGCGAAAAACAGGAGAAAAAGCAGGAGAAACGATATGATGATTTTTCGTTTCATTTCTCAGGCGTCCTTTCCGTCTCAGGGAGCCGGGCTTCCCGGGCCATCTTTTTAATTTTGTCAAATTCCGTCCGGTCTGTTTTGATAAAACGAAGCGCTTCAAACCCGCGCAAAACCTTTTTGCCTCTGGACGTCTTTTCCATGCGCAGAAGCACGGCTGCCAGTTTTTCCCGCAAAGCGGCAGGCAGCTCTTTCCTGACACAGAGGGTTACCTCGGGCACCTTGATCGAACGGGCCAGCACACGCAACTCCCGCCCGATGGAGGGGTCCGCGGCGACCATCTTGTCAAACACCGTATCCTTTGCCGCCCCGATTTCCGCCCGCCCGTCCAGGACCGCGAAAATAGCCGAGGCATGGCTGCCGGTAAAGGTAATGCGGCTGAAAAAAGAAGCCGGGTCCTGGACACCGTGACGACGCAGGTGGGAAAGGACAAACAGGTACCCCTCCATGGTAGCCGGATCGACCAGGGCCACGCTTTTTTGCCGCATCTCCTGGACATCGCTTATGCCACTGTCCCTGCGGACAAAAATATATCCCCGGGAGGTTGACTCTCCCTTGAGGCTGACCGGACTGGCAACAGGCAGGAGACCTACCTCCTCAATCCCCATTGACCCGGTAAAGGAACCGAGAAAGGCGCCATCGAGCCTCCTTGACTGAAATCGCTTGAGAACTTCACCGTAGCGGCTCATGATGGTCAACCGCACTTTCAGGCCGAGCTGATCGGACAGGTAGGCGGCCAGAAGACGGTAGCGCTGTACCTGATCAAAAATATTGTGTTCCGGCTCTATACCTATTAGCAGCTCTCCCGGCACTTTTTCCGCCCGGCCGCTGGCGGCCGGCAGGGCAAACAGGCCGATGAGCAGCCAGACAAGGAGACGGCCGGAAAGGTTCCGGATACGCGCAGGTCCGGACCTCATCTGATCACCCTGGTGGCTTCAACGATTAACTGAACCGGAACGGTTACACCCAGGCGACTGCTCTCCTGCAGATTGACCACGAGTTCCGTTTCGCGCAAAACCTCAGGCGCCACGTCTTCAATCTTTTCGCCCCGTAAAATTCTCGCGGCCATGTGAGCGGCTTTTCTGCCCTGCGCCGCCGGGGAGGAAAACAGGGTTATCAGCACCCCCTCCTCACCGTCATCCGGAAAAACATCCGCGGCAGGGATTTTTTTTTGCTCAAGAACAGCCAGGATGTCTCCGGCCCACATATGTGCCAGGGCGCTGCCGGTCAACAACACCGCCCCATCCGTTATGGTTCGCAGCTTTGTCACATCCCGGCGGCGGCGGATATCGACCGGCGTCACCCGGATACCCTGCCGCCCCGCCAGAGTAAGCAGCTCCCTGTACTGGCGGACTGCTCCCTCCTCCAGGGAGCTGAACACCACGGCAACAGAATCAATTTGCCTCAACCGTTTAAAATAGCGCAGGAAACTGGACAGAGGAACCCGAAAGCCGCATCCGGTCAGGTTCCGACCGACAACCGACCCGTTCTCTGGATCATACACCCCGGCATATACTACCGGGATTTTGCTCTTTTCCTCCAGAACGGCCCTGGTTGCCGGGGCTCCGTACGTGACGATGAGGTCCACATCAAGGGCGATAAGCTTGCGGGCGGCATTGCTCCAGGCAATAGAATCGGGAAACGGGCGCTGCAGGATAATCTCGGGCCGGCCAAGCCGGGCGGCCTGCTTTTCCAGCCCGGTCACAAAAGCCGCGTGTATGGCCCGGTAGTATGGTACATCACCGGTCATGACAACGCCGACACGCGGCTGGGCCGAGACCTCATGAGCCAGGCAGCACAGAACTGCGCCCAGCAGAACCACCCGGAAATAGCGCGTGACCGCCTTCAAGCTAAAAATACCTTTTCAGGGTAAAGGTTGCGACATACAGCTCACCATCCAGCATGTCCGCCGTCCGGTCATCGTACAGGTCCACATACAGCCGGGCAGAGACCTCCCAGTCCGCTGAGAGTTTTTTGGCGGCTTCCAGGGTCAGGACCGTTTCCCGCTCATCAAGCACGGAAAACTCCTCCAGAGACAACGGCTCGGTTTCAGGTGAGCCGCCGGGTCCATACTCGCCCTTGGAAAGAGTATGGGTCAAGTCGACGGACAGGGTAATATCCTCGCGGGGCAGGTAGTGCAGGGCCAGAAAAAAGGAGTTTGCCCTGTCCGCATACGGTACGGCCGCCTCCATGAACGGCATACCGTCCATGCTGCCGCTCCACATGGCAAAAGCCAGATCCTGTTCCACCTTCCACCTGGAATAGGCCCAGCCGGCCGACAGGGTCAGCTTCGGCGAAGCCACGGCGGACAGGCTGGCCAGGAACCTGTCTTTCCGGCCGTCCCGCGCTCCGCCCTCGAACAGCACCTCGGGAACATGATTCATGTAGCGCAGGTCATCACGCTCGGTGCGGGCCAGGACATAGTCGGCATGCAAGGTCATCCAGGGAAAAACCGGATAGGTGGCGGTCAGCCGCAGTCTGTTTTCACTGTCCGGCTCGGTATTATAGGACGGCTCATCGAAATGGGTATACTCATAGACCGCCTTGAATTTCAGCTTGCCGGGCGCCCTGACGTGCGCGGTCAGGTTGAGGTTGTGCCGGCCTGTGGTTTCCGCAAGCACCGGCCACTCCCCGATGTCTTTTCGCTTCTGAAACGAGTACGCATAGGTCGACAGCAGAGACAGGCGGGAGAAAGGCTTGTAGCGGGCCGTCAGGGAGAACTGATCCCGCTCATACGAGATACCCTGCCTGACCGGATAGGTGAGGGCGTTGACCGCACCGTTCAGGGTGACCTGGTCCGGGTTGTCCATGTCCTGCTCTTTATGCCGGTATTTGAAAAAAAAGGCCAGAACCGGGTCGGGAATCCAGCTCAAGTCAAAGGCCCCTTTCCAGGTGGTTGAGTCGGTGCCGCTGAAATTATTCTGTCGGGACAGGCTGGAAAGGGTAGCCGAGGCAACAATTCCGCCGGAATAAGAGGTGTGCACCTTCAACGTGTTCGCGTACGACTCGGTTTCCGGCACAAGACCGTGCGGATAAATATCTCCGGGCCGGGGATACACGACCCCGGCAGGATAGGCATCGTAGAGAACGTTGACCGGGCCCGGGTCAAAATCGGCCCGGTCAAAGGAGTACTCAATCTCCACCGGACCGAGATGGCTGTTGGCCCCCAGGGTGAACGCGCTTGACTGCCAGTCAACCGGGCGGGTCTCCGAGGTCTTGATCAGGTTGCCGATCCGGCCGAGCACAAACCGCTCCTCCACGTCACCGTTCCGTTCCACGTACCTGTGGCGGACAAAGGTGTGGAAAGGGAAGTCCGGCGCTTTGAGCCGCAGGGAAAACAGGTTGTTGATGTAATCAACGTAATACCTGTCGTCCAGGTTCCGGTCCTGGTACATGATTTCCGGCGCCGCGCCCGGAAGCCGGTAATCAAAATGATCCAGGTTATGGTGGATTCCCACCAGGATATCGCGAAACTGGACCAGATCCTTGTAGGCATAGCCCAGATCCGTATAAAAATCATATGCACTCAGAAATTCGCCGTTCAGGTGATAGCGGTGCGGCAGGGGGCACCCGAGCAGGTCCATGCCAAAGGTAAGCGAAGAGCCCGGGTAGACATATTCCGACGCCTTTACCGAATCCTCCCGGGAGAGAAACCGATAGCCCAGAAAAAACGACCCCTCGGGTTCGTACAAGACCTCTGGCTCTTCCTGGTGCGGTTCCACATACTGCTCCGCGCCGACCACTGTCGTCTCGTCGACCGCCTGAGCAGGGACAACTCCCGAAACAAGGGCCGGTCCGACCCAGCAGAAAATCACCACCCCGACCCGGTTGAACAGCTTCTTTTTCACTGGGTGAACCTCCCGCGTCCGGAACTGGAGGGCACATCAGTCCCGTGGATGCGGGAATGACAGTCCGTACACCTCGTATACAATCCCCTGGCATAACCCGCTGAAATGGCGCCGCCCTCGGGCTTGTTGATAAAGTGCCCCTCGTGACACCGGAGACAGAGAAAGGGTTCCCGGGCCACGAGCAGTCTCTGGTTGACGGAACCGTGCGGGGCGTGGCAGTTAAGACACTCCTCAACCACGTCGGCATGTTCATAGAGAAAGGGCCCCCGCTTTTCCGGATGGCACTGGACACAGGTTTCCCTGACCGTGTCTTTTTGCAGGCTGGACTCCCCAAACCCGCCGTGGGGATCGTGGCAATCCACGCAGAAAACCCTACCTTCCTTGAGAGGATGATGGCTGGACAGGGAAAATTCCATCTGAGCGGCCTCGTGACAGGAAAAGCAGAGTCTGCCCGAAGCCAGGGGGGTCACCTTGAGATCGGGACTGGAGTGCACATCGTGACAGTCAAAGCAGGAGACCTCGTTCACGGCGTGAATACCGGCGTTCCAGTTATGCAGGTTAAAGGTTGCGTTGGCCGAATGACACTTGAGACAGATCAGGGACTGAGCAGGGGCCGGGAGGGCGGCCAGGTCGATCAGGGTTTTGAAATCGCAGGGCGTTTTGACCCCCTTTGCCGCGTTGGCCGCGACAAGATCCGGGGTCAGATCCCTGACCGCCAGGCTGCCCGGTCCGTGGCAGGATTCACAGTCGACCAGGGGCATGCCCGACCCTTTTTTAAGCTGGGCTCCCATGGTGCTGGCATCAAAAAAGAGCTTGAGGCGGTCATGTTCATGGCATGCCGCCAGACAGTTCCGGGTCCCGACATAGTCGGCATACAGGTTGCCGACAATCATCTTTTCATATTCCCGGATCGGCCTGAGAGGCCTCTCCCCTTTCAGCTTGTCGCAACCGCCGCTCACCAAAACGATCACCAGGAGCATAAAAAAGCCCTGGCGCGCCACCCTGCTCAACATCTGCCCCCCTACGCTCCCGCCCTCGTGACAGACCAGGCAGGCGGGATGCCCACAACTTGAAACAGACCGGCCAGAGAGCGGCCCGCCTGAAGATTACACGCCGTAACACGTTACTTTTACCCTTTTGAGCGGGCTTCTGTCAAATTTTTACTTCCCGGGGCCCGGCGAAATGTCCGGGAAAACCAGGAGAATCCGCCCCTGACCACTCACAAACTATGGGTAGGTAAAATCGCAGAGTTACAAACCCTGTGACGACTTGTGACGGATCAGCGTTGCAACGTGTTGTAAGTATCCGTGTGCCCGGCTGGTGTGCACAAATTTCTGCGGACTCATCAGGTATTCAGCCTCCCATGTCACGGATTCCGGTTTTTTACAAGGCCATCATGTTTGACAAAAAAAATGGAACAATGTAGAGTAATTGTGAAGAAGGTGTCGCAGAAAAGCGCCGCCGGCAGATAATGTCAGTGTCTCCAGACGTTGCAAAACGGACTGATCAGCGCCGTAACCAATTGAAATATTGTGCCGATCCGCCGGTGTATACGATTTTAACGAGGCCATCAGACATTCACCTTGACCAGATACGGGATCAGCAATGAGTAAGAGTGATGAGCGCAGGCGCTATATCAGACCGGAATCGTTAAACCTTCTGGATTATATAGTCGTTGATGAACAGGGGGTTCAAGGTGAATACAGCATGGGCAGAACCCTGAATATCAGTGTCGGCGGCATTCTGATGGAAACCCATGTCAAACTGCAGGCCGGCCAGCAGGTCATGATCAGCCTGGGCCTGGAAGATGAGCTGGTTGATGTCATGGCCCGAATCGTCCACTCCAAGGAGCATACGGACGGAATGTTTCACAACGGTATCGAATTCTTTCATGCCTCGGCCGAAGACCGCAGGATTATCAATAAATACGTTGACGCCTTCCACAAAAACTATCCCGAAGCCTCAAAAAAAAAACTGAAGCCCTGAAATTTCTGGACAACCAGAACCGTTGAAGCGTCCCCCCCGGAGCGTCCAGCGTCAATGTTGCAACGCATTGAGTTATCGTGGTGCCCGCCGACCATACTCGTCATCATAGCGCACAATATCATCCTCCCCCAGATAGCTGCCAATCTGCACTTCTATGAGCTCCAGGGGAATGGTGCCTGGATTTGCCAGCCGATGCGTTGTCCCGGCCGTTATATAGGTTGACTGGTTTTCATCAAGCATGATCACCTTGTCACCGTTGGTCACCTCGGCCCGACCCCGCACCACAACCCAGTGTTCATGGCGGTGGTGATGCATCTGGAGTGACAGCCTGGCGCCCGGGTTGACCGTGATCCGCTTGATCTGAAACCTCTCCCCCATCTCAAGGGTCGTGTAACTGCCCCACGGCCGGTACACCGTCTTGTGGATATGGAACTCGTCCCGACCCTGTTTTTTCAACCTTTTAACGATCTTTTTCACGTCCTGGGAGCGGTCAACCGGGGCGACCAGGACAGCGTCCGCCGTCTCCACCACCATGGTGTCACGCAGTCCCACCGCGGCCACCAGGGTGGACTCTGCGCGAATCAGCGAATTTTCAACATCCTCCAGCAGGACATCACCGGCAACTACATTCCCGTTTTCGTCCTTGTCGGCCAGCTCCCAGAGCGCCCGCCAGGACCCGATATCGCTCCAGCCTATATCGGCCCGGACCACGGCTGCCCGATCCGTCTTTTCCATCAGGGCACAGTCCACGGACCCGCCCGGGCACTTCTCCATGGCCGTCCGCTCAAGCCGGTAAAACCTGCCGTCCCGTTCGCCGGCCGTAACAGAGCGGCTCATCTGTTCGACAACCTCCGGTTCATACCTTTCCAGCTCTTCCAGAAAGGTCGCGACGGTAAAGGAAAACATACCGCTGTTCCAGAGATATCTCCCGTCGGCCAGATACTTTTTTGCCGTGGCCAGGTCCGGTTTTTCAACAAAGGCTTCAACCCGGTCGCCCTCGCCGCAGCCGATATACCCGTACCCGGTTTCCGGCCGTTCCGGCACGATGCCAAAGGTGGTCAGGTTCCCGGCCCCGGCCAGTTCAACCGCCCTGTCAACCGCGGCGCCAAAAGCCCGCGTATCTGTTATAACGTGGTCCGCCGGCAGCACCAGCAGCACATCTTCTTCACTGCCCCGCTCCCTGGCATAGACTGCTGCTCCGCAGATGGCGGCCGCCGTATTGCGGCCCACCGGCTCCAGCAGGAGGTGATACTCGGGAAACCGGCCGAGTTCCTCGATCTGGGTCTTGGCCATGAACCGCTGCTCTTCCGCCGCCACAATAATGGGCGGCAGGCTGCCGGCCAGTTCCCCGACCCGCAGAAGCGTCGCCTGCAGGAGGGAGTGGGTGCCAACCAGGGCAATCAGTTGCTTGGGATACAGCTCCCGGGAAAGCGGCCAGAGACGGGATCCGGTACCACCGGCAAGAATAACGGGTTGAATGGGCACTCTTTCACCTCTGTCTGATCCAGTCCGGGGCCGGTGAGGCTCTCACCGGCCCCGGGTTACAAAAAAACAAGCTCCTGATTCAGTTGCCCCGGATAAGGGCCAGAAGCTCGCCGGTTTTTTCCTTGAGCAGCACAGGGTTGCCCCTGGTCTCCACATTGAGCCGGAGTACCGGCTCGGTATTTGATTTCCGCAGATTAAAACGGTAATCAGCAAAACTGATGCTCACGCCGTCAGTCAGATCCAGTTCCCCGTCACCGTAGCGTTCCCGCACCTTCTCAATAACAAGATCCGGGTCATCAACCGTGGAATTGATTTCGCCGCTGACCGGAAACGCCTGCATCCGCTCATCGACCAGGCGGGACATCATGCGACCGGTGCGGCCCAGAAGATCCACAACGAGCAGCCAGGGAATCATTCCGGAGTCGCAGTAGCCAAAATCACGAAAATAATGGTGGGCCGACATCTCGCCGCCATACACCGCGTCGGCCTCACGCATCTTTTCCTTGATAAAGGCGTGACCGGTCCGGCTCAGCACCGGTGTTCCCCCCGCCCGCCTGACCACCTCCTGCGTGTTCCAGATCAAACGGGGATCATGGAGGATTGAGGCCCCGGGACATCGCCCAAGCATGGCCTCGGCCAGAAGACCGACCATGTAGTATCCCTCAATGAACCGGCCGGTCTCGTCGTAGAAAAAACAGCGGTCAAAATCACCGTCCCAGGCCAGTCCCAGATCAGCCCCGTGCTGCCGGACCGCCCGGGCGGTATCTTCCCGCTTCTCAGGCAGGAGCGGGTTGGGCACACCGTTGGGAAACGTGCCGTCCGGCTCATGGTGCAGCCGGATAAAGGAGCAGGGCAGGTGCTCATCAAGCAGATCGATAATCGGGCCGGCGCAGCCGTTGCCCGGGTTGACCACGATCTTCAGGGGCGGCAGGTGCGCCGGGTCCGCCACTGACAGCAGCCGGGCCAGGTAGCCGGTTTTATCATGATTGACCTCCAGGGTACCCCGACGGTCACCGGGACGCCTGCGGACCTCGGCGAACCAGTTTTCCGACTCAGCCCGCTGCCGTATTTGCAGAAGGCCGCCGTCTTCGCTGACCGGCCTCGCCCCGCGCTGGACAAACTTCAGGCCATTGTAGTCGGCCGGGTTATGGCTGGCCGTAACCATGATCCCGCCCTCAACCCCGTTGTCCGCGCCGCTGAGAACCGCGTGATACACCTCTTCGGTCCCGGCCAGGCCAATATCAATAACGTCAATACCGCAACCGGTCAGGACCCGAACAAGGGCCTCGCTGATCTCGGGGCTGCTCAGCCGCATGTCCCGGCCGATCACCACTTTGGCCAACCCGAACTGATCCGCAAAGGCCAGGCCGATCCGGCCGGAGATTTCCGGGTTCAGTTCGTCCGGTACCCGCCCCCTGACATCGTAGGCGGTAAAACAGCGTAAGCGTTGGGTCATGTGTCCAGGGTCTCCGGTTACGGCCGATAAAAGATGGCGTCGATCCACCGGCGTTTTGCGAATCCGACAAAAATAAAGTATAAAGACTTTTCCATTACAAGGTCAACCCAAAAGACCAGTCGTCCGGCACATGCCGGTCAGCTGTTACGGGTCGAACGGAACGCCGCTGCGACCCGGGGAGTTACAAAAAAATGAAAGGAATCGTTCTGGCGGGCGGATCCGGTACCCGCCTCTATCCCCTGACCCGGGCTATCAGCAAGCAGCTGATCCCGGTCTATGACAAGCCCATGATCTACTACCCCCTGTCCGCGCTCATGCTGGCCGGAATCAGGGACATCCTCATTATTTCCACCCCCCACGATCTGCCCCGTTTTTCCGAGCTGTTCGGCAACGGCGCCCACCTGGGACTGAATATCTCCTATGCCGAACAGACGCACCCGGAAGGACTGGCCCAGGCCTTTCTTATCGGCAGTGACTTCATCGGTGATGATTCGGTCAGCCTGGTCCTGGGCGACAACATTTTTTTTGGCCACGGTTTTGCCGAGATTGTCCGACGCTGCAGCCGCCTTGAAGACGGCGGCATCATTTTCGGCTACCTGGTCAGGGACCCGGAACGATACGGCGTTGTCGAGTTCGACGACAACAGAAACGTCATCGGTATAGAGGAAAAACCGGAACACCCCAAGTCCCGCTATGCCGTGCCCGGCCTCTACTTTTACGACAGCCGGGTGGTGGACATTGCCCGGGCCATCAAACCGTCTTCCCGGGGCGAGCTGGAAATCACCGATGTCAACAATATCTACCTGCGGCAGGGCAAACTCAAGGTGGAACTGCTGGGCCGCGGCTTCTGCTGGCTGGATACCGGCACCCATGAATCCCTGCAACAGGCTTCCAGTTATGTCCAGACCATCCAGGAACGCCAGGGCCTGAAAATAGCCTGTCTTGAAGAAATCGCCTACCGACTCGGCTATATTGACCGGGAACAGGTTGAGCGGCTGGCCGGATCCATGCTGAAAAACCAGTATGGCCGGTACCTGCTCGACCTGCTCGAAGATCCCGGCCTGGCCGCCCTGACCTGATTCGCATGAACCCCTTCTTTTTCACCCAAACCGCCGTCCGGAAGGCGGCTTCCCGACGCATGCCATGAAAATTCTCATTACCGGCGCCAGGGGACAGCTGGGCCATGACTGCGCCCGCATCCTGGCCACGGAAAACACGGTCTACGGATTCGGATCCAGGGCACTGGATATTACCGATGAAGCCCGGGTCAGCCAGTTGATGAAAAGGGTCCGGCCCGACACGGTTATCAACTGCGCCGCCTATACCGCCGTTGACAACTGTGAAAAGGAACAAAACCTCTGCCGGCGGGTGAACACGGAGGGAGCGGCACACCTGGCAGAAGCCTGCGCCGCGATCAATGCCCGGCTGATCCATGTGTCAACAGACTATGTCTTTGACGGCAACAGGGACGCGCCGCAACCCTATGTTGAAACCGATCCGGTTGCGCCCCTGTCCCGGTACGGTCGCTGCAAACTGGCCGGCGAGGAAGCTGTCAGGCAACGACTTGACAACCATATCATCCTCAGGACCGCCTGGCTCTACGGTATTTCGGGCAACAATTTTCTCAAGACCATGCTGCGGCTGGCAATCAGTGACCCAGAACGTACCATCCGGGTCGTCCATGACCAGGTGGGCTCTCTGACCTGGACCCACAGCCTGGCCCACCAGATACGGGTGCTGCTTGACAGTTCCCTGACCGGCACCATTCATGCCACGGCGGAAGGCCACACCACCTGGTATGACGGCGCCCGTTTTTTCCTGGAAGCCATGGCCGTGCCCTTTTCCCTGGAACCCTGCACCACTGATCAGTATCCCACTCCGGCACCCCGGCCCCGCAACTCAATTCTGGAAAACAGGGTCCTGAAAAACAGCAGGCTCAACAGGATGGTGTCCTGGCAGGAGGACGTTCAGACCTTTGTTGATCGATATCGGACAAAACTGCTCGCGGAAGCCGGCGGGAAAGGTTGAACGGGAGGGCGGTTGGGGTTCCGGTTCCCGGCAGGCGGGCTACATGCCCAATTCCCTGATCATTCTCCGGATACAATCAGCCTCCTCGGCATTAATATTTCTGATCTGGAAGCCGACAAGAAAGAATTCCGGATTATCGTTGTCGGCCCTGCACCATTTACAGACCGCGTCCAGCATAAGCTCTGTATGCGGGCTGCCGTTTCTGCCCGGAAAACGCATGCGCAGCCGATACTCCTCCTGGACACCAATCGGCGTTTCAGTGATCAGTTTCACCCCCCGGGTGGAGATATCAACAACATGACCGACCACCTTGCTGCCGAGCCCGTCATAAACCCGCAGGTAGTGAATAAGATGATGGCGATGTATGGTCCGCTGTTCCCTGTTGCCCGCAACCTGGTTGGCTCTGCCGGGATCCTCAGTCATGCTCTCTTCTCCTCTCCTCTTACAACCGCGCTATCTCGAGCGCTCCCCACGCACCCAACCTGTCGCCATGAATGATAAGCACCCCGGATAACCCGCTGATGGTCGCGGCCACCTGGAGGGCCCGGTCCAGGCCCTCTCTGCCGTGACCCGCTTCATTGCCGATCCTGGTGGCTGCCGCGTCCGCCAGGGCAGGGTCAGGCGCGATAACCACTGCGGCATCGGCCCGGCCAAAGCTGACCGAGTGGCCGACAGTGCCCGATGAACAGCACACCGCGACCGGCATGTCCTGCCGGGCGACCTTTATTCCGACACGATTGCTCAAGGGTGAGGTTCCGGCAAAAACCGAAACCGTGCAGTCCTGTTGTCGAGCCATGAATATGTCACCACCGTTTTCAACTATCAAATCGTCAATGCCGGCCGCCAGCAACCCCTGTCCCACAAAGCCGGCGATGGTCCCGGCAACGGCTGCCATGGGCCCCACATCGGCCGCCGCTCCGGCCGCGAGCATCTCCCGCACGGGCGGCGGAGCTGCCGGGTCCGGGGGAAGCGGCTCCATGCTGACCGCAAATAAAGGATTGTTCCGTATGTATCCCTCCAGGATCCGACGACATTCTGCAACCAGCTGGAGAGCCGCATCCTCAACATCGACCGGAGCCAGGATGTGCAGGTCCGTCTCAACCATCGTGACAAGGGTCGACACCAGGCCGGACTGTTCCAGGGTCCGGTAGGTTCGCTCCCGGTACGAGCCAGGACTTTTTGTATCAATGCGGCGGCCCTGCATGACAACTGCTCTCACCTGTGCTAGGATGATGAATAATACTTGTCCTGACCCCGAATCCGTGACGAAAATTTGTGGATTTGGCAACCAGCGTATTGAAATCGGGGTGGATCGCGTCACTCGTGTCATCAGATTTTTTTCAATACCAGTGACAGTCCCGTTATTATGACCGGCACACCCTTGCAAACCGAGGCCCACGGCGCCCGTCCATCACCCGACACAGGAACAATGACCCCGTCCAGCCAGGAGATTCTTCTTTTTACCCGGTATCCGCAGCCAGGCAAAGTAAAAACTCGCCTTGTCCCGCAGCTTGGGGAAACAGAAGCGGTCCGGATCCACTCCCTGCTGACCAGACGGACTGTTCAAGTCGCCCGCCGGGCAAGCCGTCACAACAACACGGACCTGATTGTCTGCCACACCGGCGGCACGTCCGAAGAAATGCGCAACTGGCTTGGCAGCGATATCCAAATAGTGCGCCAGCGAGGCCGGGATCTGGGTCAGAGGATGGCCACAGCCTTTCAGGATGCCTGGAGCCGGGGCACGCGTTCCGCGATCCTGATCGGGTCAGACTGCGCCGGGCTTGACGCTCCGCTCCTGGAACAGGCCCTCGAACTGATACGACACAACGACCTTGTGCTTGGCCCTGCCGCTGACGGCGGCTATTACCTTATCGGTCTCCGCGCCGGTATGGACAGAAACCAGGAAACAGCCCTGTTTTCTCATATTTCCTGGGG
>JAJRTB010000047.1 GCA_024278495.1 Deltaproteobacteria bacterium | reverse complement strand
TGATTTTGAGGTTGAGCTTTCAACCCCCATGGGAGCGGGGCGCATGAGCCCTCCCCACCCCAAATAACCCTCAGGCCAGGGCCGCGGCCAGGGCGACGGCCTGGCGGGTCATCTCGACATTGTGGACCCGGAGAATATCGGCGCCCCTGAGAGCGCTGTAGAGCGACACCATGGCCGTGGCACAGTCACGCCGGTCCACCGCCAGGTCCAGAATGGTGCCGATAAACGATTTCCTGGAGTGCCCTATCAGAACAGGACATCCGAGAGACCTGAACGAATCGATGTTGCGGAGGATGCTCAGGTTATGTTCCAGGGTCTTGCCAAAGCCGATCCCCGGATCCAGGATGACCCGGTCCCGGGCGACTCCCCGGTCCGAGAGCCAGGAGAGCCGTTCCCGGAAAAAATCCTCTATTTCCGCCACCACGTCATCATAGCGCGGTTCGACCTGCATGGTCCCGGGCGTACCCTGCATGTGCATAACCACCAGCGGACAGTCGCAGCCGGCAACCAGCCCGATCATCCCGGGATCATGTCTGAGCCCGCTGACATCGTTGACAATATCAGCTCCGGCGGCAAGAGCGGCCCGGGCGACTTCGGCCTTTGTCGTATCGATCGAAACCGGCAATCCGGTCAGCTCACGGATCAGCTCGATAACCGGTATCACCCGGGACAGTTCCTCATCGAGCGATACCGGTTCGGCAAAGGGCCGGGTCGACTCACCCCCCACATCGAGGATGTCGACTCCGGCATCAATCATTTCTGCGACCAGGAGCCGCACCGCGTCCGGATCAAGCAGCCGGCCACCGTCGGAAAAGGAATCCGGGGTTATATTGAGGATCCCCATGACCCGCGTTTTTGAAGTTTGCTCCATGTAACTGCTCACGGGATGTCCAGCCATCCGTTTTTTCAAACATCATGGTGCAGGCGCTCTGAAACAAAAAGGCACAGAGAATCCCCGTGCCTTGCTCATCCGCCTCTTCGGTACAACTACTGCCCGGCCGCGGCACCTGTTTCGGCGTCACCAGCCGCTTCCGGAACCACGGGAGCGCCCTCCCCATGCTCGCGGATAATCCGGTCGATGTCATCAAGGACAATGGTCTCCTTTTCCAAAAGCTCCAGGGCAATGGCCTTCAGCACGTCCAGATTGTCACTGAGCAGCCGGGTCACCGTGTCACGCGCCTCAAGAATGATCCGCTTGACCGCATCATCAATCTTTTGGGCGGTATCCTCGCTGTAATCACGGTGCTGGGCGATCTCCCGTCCCAGAAAAATCTGCTCTTCCTTCTTGCCGTAGGTCAACGGTCCAAGCTCCTCACTCATGCCCCACTCGCAGACCATCTTGCGGGCAAGCTCGGTCGCCCGCTCCAGATCATTGCCTGCCCCGGTGGTAATCTCGTTGAAAATGAGCCGCTCGGCCACGCGGCCGCCGAAGAGGATACAGAGCGATTTCTCCAGGTAATCCTTGGAATGGGTATACTTTTCATCAAGCGGCAGCTGCATGGTCAGGCCCAGGGCGCGGCCTCGCGGAATAATGGTCACCTTGTGGATCGGATCGGTGTCGGGCAGAAGCCGCGCCACCAGGGCATGGCCAGCCTCGTGGTAGGCGGTGACCTCCTTTTCCTTCTCGCTGATGATCATGGATTTTCGTTCCGCGCCCATCAGGATCTTATCCTTGGCCATTTCCAGGCGCTCGGTGGAAATCTCGTCCTCGTCAAATCGGGCGGCCATGAGGGCGGCCTCGTTGATCAGGTTTTCCAGGTCAGCGCCGGTAAACCCCGGTGTGCCCCGGGCTATGACGGCAAGATCGACATCCTTGGCCAGCTTGGTCTTGCGGCCGTAAATCTCGAGGATCTTTTCCCTGCCCTTGATATCGGGCACCGGCACCACCACCTGCCGGTCAAAACGACCGGGCCGCAGCAGGGCCGGATCCAGGACATCGGGCCGGTTGGTGGCGGCGATGATAATAACCCCCTCGCTGGCCTCAAAACCGTCCATCTCGACCAGCAGCTGGTTCAGGGTCTGCTCCCGCTCGTCATGACCGCCGCCGAGCCCGGCGCCGCGATGCCGGCCAACCGCGTCGATCTCGTCGATAAAGATGATGCAGGGGGCGTTTTTCTTCCCCTGGTTGAACAGGTCCCGTACCCGGGAGGCGCCGACCCCGACAAACATCTCAACAAAATCAGAGCCGCTGATGGTAAAAAACGGCACCTCGGCCTCGCCGGCAATGGCCTTGGCCAGCAGGGTCTTGCCGGTTCCCGGAGGACCGGCAAGCAAAACACCCTTGGGAATCCGGCCGCCCAGGCGGGTGAACTTCTGCGGGTCCCTGAGAAAATCAATGATCTCTTCAAGCTCGGCCTTGGACTCGTCGATCCCGGCCACGTCCTTGAAGGTCACCTTGGTCTCGCCCTCTTCCCTGAGCTTGGCCCGGGTCTTGCCAAAGGACAGGGCCCCACCCTTGCCGCCCATCTGCATCTGGCGCATGAAAAAAATCCAAACCCCGATCAGGAGCAGCATGGGAAACCAGGAGACAAAAACCGTGAAATACCAGGGAGTTGACTCTGGCTCCTTGACCGATATGTCCACCCCCGACTCCCGGAGCATGGGAATCAACTGACTGTCGTCGGGAGTAATGGTGACAAAGGGACGGCCGTCCTGGCCGGTGCCGATGATGCGCTCACCCTGGATGGTCACCCGGTTGATAACACCGGCCTCGACGCTGGACCAGAATTCACTGTAGGTCAGCTGACTGGTCTGGCCCTGGGGTTTGTTAAAGACATTGAAGAGCAGGATCATGGTCAAGCCGATGACCAGCCACATGCTGAGATTTTTGTAAAACGTATTCAACCAATCCTCCTCCTGAATCCGTGACGAAAGTTTGTGCCTTCGGCAACTAACGTATTGAAAAAATGAAATATTTGTTCACACATTCACCCGGACGGGTTCTCACCCGGATCCGCCTGTCAGAACGCCCGACCGCGGCCCATCTGAAAGCGATCAGACCATGGGGCATAGATCACGATAGCCCCATGGCCCGATCACTTTCATCTGCACCACGGGTGAACGCTCACGGATCCAGGTAATTAACTAAATGTAATTCCTTTTTGTTTATTGTCCAGCCTTAACAAACAACTCGCTGCCCGGAAAAAGTAACTCGTCACAGGGTTTGTAACTCTGCGATTGTGCCTGCCCCTGATCACTTACCGGAAAATTCCTGCACGGTCATGACCCCCACGTCCTCGGTAACCAGGGTGGCGATGGCCCGGGCCATGGAGTAGGCCCCGGTAATCGTGGTGCTGTAGGGGATATGATAGTCCAGGGCGGCCCGGCGGATGGAATAGGAATCCTCGGTGGTGCGGGATCCGGATGACGTGTTGATGATCCACTGCACCTCTCCGTCCTGGAGCATATCGAGGATATGCGGACGCCCCTGGGAGATCTTGTTGACCCGGCGGCACTCTATACCGGCCTCCTCGAGCCTTTGCGCCGTGCCCCGGGTGGCCAGCAGTTCAAAGCCGAGGTCCCGCAGTTCTTTTGCAACCGGAATCACCGCGTCCTTGTCGCCGTGGCGAACGCTGACAAAGACCCTGCCGGAGGCCGGCAACTCCTGACCGGCGGCCAGCTGGGCCTTGGCCACGGCCAGGCCCAGGCTTTTATCTATTCCCATGACCTCCCCGGTAGACTTCATCTCCGGACCAAGCAGGGTATCAACATTCTGGAACCGGTCAAAGGGGAAGACCGCCTCCTTGACCGCCCAGTGGTCAATCTTTTTCTCTTCGGTCAATCCCAGCTCATCAAGACTCATGCCCATCATCACCTTGGTGGCGATCTTGGCCAGGGGCACGCCCGTGGCCTTGCTGACAAAGGGCACGGTCCGGGAAGCCCGGGGATTGACCTCCAGCACGTAGAGCATCTCGTCCTTGACCGCGAACTGGACATTCATCAGGCCGATAACGCCCAGCTCCCCGGCCATGGCCCGGGTGGCCCGGGCAATTTCCTCGACCATATCGGGTGTCAGGGTATGGGGCGGCAGGACACAGGCCGAGTCGCCGGAGTGGATACCGGCCTCTTCGATATGTTCCATGATCCCGCCGATAATCGTCCTCTTTCCGTCTGAAACGGCGTCCACGTCCACCTCAACGGCATCCTTTAAAAACTTGTCCAGCAGAACCGGGTGTTCGGAGCCGGCAATGCCGGGGATGGCCATGAAATCTCGGATGCCCTGTTCGTTGTAGACCACCCGCATGTCACGGCCGCCCAGGACGTAGGAGGGCCGCATGACCACGGGATAGCCGATCTTCCCGGCCACGGCCAGGGCCTCTTCCAGGGTGACGGCGGTATCGTTGTCAGGCTGGCGCAGGCCCAGTTTCTGGAGAAACTGCTGGAACCGCTTGCGGTCCTCGGCCCGGTCAATGGCATCGGGCGGAGTGCCGATAATCCTGACGCCCTGCTGATCCAGGGGCACGGCCAGGTTGAGCGGGGTCTGGCCGCCGAACTGAACGATCACCCCGTCGGGCCGCTCCCGCTCGATAATGTCAAGCACATCCTCCCGGGTCAACGGCTCAAAGTAGAGCTTATCCGAGGTATCATAGTCGGTGGAGACCGTCTCCGGGTTGGAGTTGACCATGATCGACTCCACCCCGATCTCGCGCAGGGCAAAGGATGCGTGGACGCAGCAGTAGTCAAACTCAATGCCCTGGCCAATCCGGTTGGGACCGCCGCCGAGAATCATGATCTTGCGGCCCGTTGTCTCCTTGACCTCGTCCTCCTCCTCGTAGGTGGAATAATAGTAGGGGGTATAGGATTCAAACTCGGCGGCGCAGGTATCAACCAGTTTGAACACCGGGGTAATGCCCTCTTTCCGGCGCAGGCTGCGGATATCGTCCTCGGAAGTGCCGGTCAGGAGCGCCAGCTGCATGTCGGAAAAACCCATCCGCTTGACCCGGTACAGAGACTCCGCGTCCAGGCCGGGAAAGCCGCGTTTTCCGATCTCCTCCCCCTCGGAAACGATCTCTTTCAGGTTGAAAAGAAACCAGGGATCAATTCTGGTCAATTCAAAGATGCGTTCCAGCTCGTAACCCCGCCGCAGAGCCTCGAACAGATACGCCATCCGCCGGGAGCTGGGCCGGGTCAGACCGAGTTCCAGGTCATCGGGATCCAGGTCCGCCATCTCCTCTTTTCCGTCAAAGCCAAAGCCCATCCGGCCGGTCTCCAGCGAACGCATACCCTTCTGAAAGGCCTCCTTAAACGTCCGGCCGATCGCCATGGTCTCGCCCACCGACTTCATGGCCGTGGACAGGATATCCTCGGTCTCGGGAAATTTTTCAAAGGTCCAGCGCGGGATCTTGACCACGCAGTAGTCAATGGTCGGCTCAAACGAGGCACAGGTCTCCCGGGTGATGTCGTTTTGTATCTCGTCCAGGGTATAGCCGACCGCCAGCTTGGCCGCGATCTTGGCAATGGGGAAGCCGGTGGCCTTGGAGGCAAGTGCCGATGAACGGGAGACCCGCGGGTTCATCTCGATGATCATCAGTTCCCCGTCTTCGGGGTTGACGGCGAACTGGACATTGGAGCCGCCGGTCTCCACCCCGATCTCCCGGATGATGGCGATGGCGGCGTCCCGCATGTCCTGATATTCCCGGTCGGTCAGGGTCTGGGCCGGAGCCACGGTAATGGAGTCGCCGGTATGGACCCCCATGGCGTCGATATTCTCGATGGAACAGATGATGACCACGTTGTCGTTTTTATCACGCATCACCTCCAGCTCATACTCTTTCCAGCCGAGCAGGCTGCGCTCAAGCATGACCTCGGAGGTCATGGACAGGTCCAGGCCCGAGGCGGACAGATCCTGGAGTTCCCTGCGGTTATAGGCCACGCCGCCGCCGGTGCCGCCCAGGGTAAAGCTGGGCCGGACAATGATGGGG
This sequence comes from Deltaproteobacteria bacterium, assembly GCA_024278495.1. Classification (GTDB taxonomy): domain Bacteria; phylum Desulfobacterota; class Desulfobulbia; order Desulfobulbales; family Desulfobulbaceae; genus UBA10518. The sequence goes on along the minus strand of JAJRTB010000047.1, from coordinate 10,999 downwards.
AATCCGATCTCCTCGCCCGCGGCCATGGCCTCGTCCAGGGTGTGGACAATGGCGGATTCAGGGACCTTCAGCCCGATCTTGCGCATGGCGGCCCTGAACTCCTCGCGGCCCTCGGCCTTGCGGATAACCTCGATACTGGCGGCCAGCATCTCGACCCCGTACTTTTCCAGGATACCGGTTTCCGCCACCCTGATCGCCGTGTTCAGGGCGGTCTGCCCCCCCAGGGTGGGCAGGATGGCGTCGGGACGTTCCCGCTCGATCACCTTGATCACGTATTCCGGGGTAATAGGCTCGATATAGGTGCGGTCGGCCAGTTCCGGATCGGTCATGATGGTGGCCGGGTTGGAGTTGATGAGCACCACCTCGTAGCCCTCCTCTTTCAGGGCCTTGACCGCCTGGGCGCCGGAATAATCAAATTCACAGGCCTGGCTGATAATGATCGGTCCGGAACCGATGATAAGAATTTTGTTAATGTCGGTACGCTTTGGCATTATTCAAATCACTCTCTAAGTTGTCGGAGATCGTTTATTTGTGTTCCCGGATAAGATCGACAAACCGGTCAAACAGATACTCGGCGTCTCGTGGACCGGGCGCGTGTTCCGGGTGGTACTGGACCGAAAAGGCCGGCACCCCGGTGTGGCGCATACCCTCCAGGCTGCCGTCGTTCAAGTTGATATGGGTCACCTCGACATCGGCCGGGAGAGAGTCCGGGTCCACGCAGAAACCGTGATTCTGGGAGGTGATCTCCACCCGGCCGGTGGCCAGGTCCTTGACCGGCTGGTTGCCGCCCCGGTGGCCGAACTTCAGTTTATAGGTGGAACCGCCGTAGGCAAGACCGAGGATCTGGTGACCGAGACAGATGCCAAAGATCGGCTTCTTCCCGAGCAGGGCCCGCACGTTGTCCACCACCCCGGCAACACCGGCCGGGTCGCCGGGGCCGTTGGACAGGAAAATCCCGTCCGGCCGCAATGCCAGGATCTCGTCGGCAGGCGTGGTCGCCGGCACCACCTGAACAGCGCAGCCGCGTCCGGTCAGAATTCTGAACTGGTTATACTTGGCCCCGAAATCATAGGCCACGACCCTGATCTTATCCCCATCGTCGGCAGTAAACCCGCAACCGGGCACCGGGCCGTCGTCGGTCCAGCGATACGGCCTGGCCGCGGTTACCTCCCGGACCATGTCCCGGCCGACCAGGCCCGGCCATTCCGCGGCCCGGCGGCACAGTGACGCACCGTCCAGGTCCGTGGTGGAGATGACCGCCTTCATGGCGCCCCGGGTCCGGATGATCCGGGTCAACCGGCGAGTGTCCACCCCGGTGATCCCGAGGATGTCAAATTCCCGCAGAAACCCCTCCAGAGTGCCCGTGGCCCGGTAATTACTGGGAAACGGCTGGTATTCACGCATGAGAAAGGCGCGGGGGTGGATAGCGGCGGATTCCATGTCCTCACCATTGATCCCGTAGTTGCCGATAAGCGGATAGGTCATGGTCACCAGCTGCCCGGCATAGGAAGGGTCGGTCAGGACCTCCTGATATCCGCTCATGCCCGTGTTAAAGACTATCTCGCCGACAGCTTCCCCGTTACCGGTGAACGACTGACCGCTCAGAACTGTTCCATCCTCTAAGCCGATTAATGCCTTCATATTGGTATGACTCTCAATGTATCTGTCCACGTCAACGGCTCCCCCCCCGGCGATCATTTCCCGGTCAGGGGTTGTTACGCCCGCGTAAAATTTCCCGAATTATACCGGCCTGCATGGCAGCCGCGCCATGCTGTGCGTCAACTGCCTCAAGGGCGCTGCGGCAGGCAGCCCGGTAACGGGCCGGATTCGCCATATGGTCGAGAATCAGACCAGCCAGCTCCCGGCCGTCTTCCACCATAAAGCCCGCGCCCGCGTCCGCAAGCAGGGCGGCCGCGTCACTGAAATCCTCTATGAAAGGGCCATAGTACACCGGCCTGCCCCAGCGGGCGGCTTCCATCAGGTTATGGCCGCCCCGGTTGACCAGGCTGCCGCCCACAAATATATAGTCACCGGCGCTGTAGAGTTGCGCCAGCTCCCCGAGGCAGTCCACCAGGATCACCTGCCGCGTCCTGGGCGACTCCCCGAGCGTCGTATACAGATCATGGGGCAGTCCCGCATCGCTCAGCAGCGCACTGACTTCCGCCAGCCGATCCATGTGGCGCGGCGCCACAACCCAGACCAGGTCCCGGTCGCCCTGCTCCCGAAGCATTTTATAGACGCCGGCCAGCATGACCTCCTCACCGCTTCTGGTTGAGCCGCAGATGAACACCGACTCTTCATCCACCTGAAGCCGGTTCCGGAAAAACAGACGCGGCGACGCATTGTTCCCGGCGCCGAAGTCATACTTGATGTTGCCGGTCACCCTGATCCGTTCCTCAATCGCGCCCAGGGCGACAAAACGCTCGCGATCCCGGGGCCCCACCGCACCGATGGCTGAAAATCCGCGCAGCATGGGTGTAATCAGACCACGAACCATCGCGTAACGCCTGGATGATTGCCCGCTCAAACGGCCGTTAAGCAGGACAAGGGGGACGCCTCTTCGCCGCAGTTCGGCCTGCATCACCGGCCACAGTTCCGTCTCCAGACAAGCGTAGAGATCCGGCTGAACAGCGCCTGCAACCTTTCGTACTGCCGGTTGCAGATCAAACGGGGCCAGAAAACAGGGAATTTCGTCGGGCAACAGGTTTCTGGCAACACCGAGCCCGGACGTTGTCATGGTGGAAACCACAAAGGAGCAGTCCCCGACAGCAGATGCGACCTCCCTGATCAACAGCACGGCCGCGCCGACCTCGCCGACGGACGCGGCATGAACCCAGATTCTCGGGCCTGACCCCGTGCCTGCTGCAGACAATGCGGGCGACCCGCCGCCGAAGCGTTGCCGCAGACACAACCCGTTACCGGCCCCAAAGCCGCTTTTGAGGAACACAAGCGGTGCAGACAGAAAAAAAAACAGTGTTCCTAAAACTCTATATATCCAATATAACAAAGTTTTTTCCTGCCCGGGCTGCCACCGAAGACTCTTTCGCACATAAATCTGTTTATTTAAACCGGAATCATCTTTCTAGTCAACCAAGAAGGGAACAACCACGGTAAATTCCTCCCGGCACCTGTAACGGTTTTGCAAAAATGCGTCGAACACGACGAATCAATGCTGCAACTCCTCGTGTAACTCGTCACAGGGTTTGTAACTCTGCGATTTTACCTGCCCCTGATCACTGACCTCCTCGTGAGTTATCATAGTACCTGACCAATGTTAACGGCACGTGCCAGTTCATCACTTTTACTTGACAAGAATTTTTCCGCCTTGTAAGCAGGCTCTATCAAACAAATTCTTCAATTGCGGGTTGCGTTATGCGCTGGTTATCTTTCCTCCTCCTTCTGGCACTCATTTCATCCATTTCCGGAGAAGTTCTCATGGCTCAGGAACAGAAACTCAAAGACGGACTCTACGCCCGGATTCACACGGACAGGGGGAACATTCTCCTGAAACTCTATTTCAAAAAAACCCCGCTGACCGTCATCAACTTTGTCGCGCTGGCCGAGGGCAAGATGCATCTTGGCGGGGCAGACAGACCTGCGGGCACCCCCTTTTACGACGGCCTGAAGTTTCACCGGGTCATCAAGAACTTCATGATACAGGGCGGCGATCCGCTCGGCAACGGAACCGGGGGCCCCGGCTACACCTTTCCCGACGAAATAGTCCCGTCCCTCAGGCACGACGGGCCCGGTGTCCTTTCCATGGCCAATGCCGGCCCCGGGACCAACGGCAGCCAGTTTTTCATCACCCATGTCGCCACCCCGCACCTCAACGGCAAGCACACAATTTTCGGCAGGGTCGTCGAGGGGCAGGACGTGGTCGATGCCATTGTCAAGAATGATATTATCAAAAAAGTCGAAATCATCAGGGTCGGCAGGGAAGCCAGGGCGTTCAAGGCGGATCAGGAAGCCTTTGACGCGACTATCAGGAAAATGGAAGAAAAAAAACAACAGGCCCGCCTGGCCCACCTGGAAAAAATCAATTCCATAATTGAGCGCAAATGGCCCGGGGCCGTCCAGACGCCGACCGGACTCAGGTATCTGGTCAGGGAGGAAGGCACCGGGGATCCACCCAGAAAAGGCACTACCATCCTGGCCCACTATACCGGACGCCTGCTGGAAAACAGCCGGAAATTCGACAGCTCGTATGACCGGGGCGAACCCATCCGCTTCCAGGTCGGCACCGGCCAGGTCATTGCCGGCTGGGACGAGGCCCTGATGACAATGCGCAAGGGCGAAAAAAGGGTCTTGATCATCCCGCCCGAACTTGCCTACGGACACAGAGGGGTTCCCAAGGTCATACCTCCAGATGCCTGGCTTGTTTTTGACGTGGAACTGATCAACTTCTGATGGCATCGCAAAAAGTCACGACACCAGTCCGCCTGAACCGTGTTTTTTTACTGCGAAGCCGACTAGTTCCGAACATGCCCGGGCCGCGCTTTGAATTACGTCGGATTACATCGAATTACATTTCCGAAACGACAAGGCCGTTTATTCCCGGCGGCACCATACAGGTAATCCGGGAACGACGCCACCGGCTCGGAGCCCCACGGCAGAAATGAACAAAAAAAAAGTTTCTGCCGATCATGGTGTTTTTTTTGCATCTGATTGATGAGGTGTTTGCTGATGTATCATTGTGCCGGGCCGGGGTCTGGCCCTTTTGACGAATTCAAAGGCGATTACATCGTATATAAAACCTGAATCCGTGACGAAAATTCGCGGCTTTGGCAACTAACGTACTGAAAAAGTGAAATATTTGTTCTCTCAGTCAATCAGACGAGTTCTCACGCGACATCGCCCGTCAGAGCGCCCACCCGCGGCCCATCTGAAAGCGATCAAACCATGGGGCATAGGTTACTATAGCCCCAGGGCCCGATCACTTTCATCTGCACCACGGGTGAACGCTCACGGATCCAGGTAAAAAAAAAGAATCTTTGACTGACTTATTTTTTTTGTTATAAATTAATACCGTTGACTTCACAAAACGCAACGTCTACGCTGGATCAGCGGTGTAACCTGCTGATGTATCGATTCGTTCAGCCAGTTTTTGGCGCTTTCTTCGAGGTCATCAATTTTCCGGGTTTCGCCAAAACCCGGGAAAAACTCCGGGGGGAGAAACAATAATCAGGGAGAGAGGGACGGAAATCACTATGAAGGGACTAAAATTCTGCCTTGCGGCACTGCTCAACTGCGTTTTTCTTGTCATGCTTGCCGGATCAGCGTGGGCCATCATTAACGGGCCATGCTCCGCCTGCCATACCATGCACAACAGTCAGGGCAACTCGCCGATGCGCTACGACAACAGCGTCACGCCTCTGCCCCAGCTTCTGCGGGGAGACTGTTACGGCTGCCATGCACAGGGGACGGCAAACGCGCTTGTTTCAGTCGGCATAGATGTTATTCCGCAGGTCTACCACAATGATCCCGCGGTTGACCTGGCAGGCGGCAACTTTGCCTATATCAACGGTGACAAGGGAAGCGGTGCGGCTGATTCCAAGGGGCACAATATCAACGGCCTGCGCGGCATGACTTCAGACGGGACCCTGTACGCCCCTCCGGGCGGCATTCCGTTCAGCAACCATGACAACGGCTTTAACATCAACACCGATATCCTGACCTGTGCCGGCACCAACGGTTGTCACGGCAACCGCTATGATCAGGATCCCACGCCATACGACGGTATCACCGGAGCCCATCACGACAACCTGAACGGAGCCATTGACTACGCGGTCCTGGGCGCAGCTGACAAGGAACCCGGCCACGGTTACCGTTTTCTGCTTGGCGTCAACGGCTACGAGGACACGGACTGGCAGTACACAAGCTCACCGACCGATCATAATGAATATTTCGGCCGGGCAACCCCGGTTGAATATGACAGCGGCTGCGCCATTGACTGTCACGGCATAGGCGGCGTCCGGCCGCCCAACAATACCATGGCCGAGTACTGCAGCACCTGTCACGGCAACTTCCACACCTTAAGCGGCGTGACCGAAAATGTGACCGCCACTTCGCCCTTCATCCGGCATCCCTCGGATCTGTCAATACCCAACAGCGGAGAGTTCACAGCCTACACATCCTACCAGGTCAACACACCGGTCGCTCGCCTGACGGTTCCTGCCGGATCCAGTTCAAACGTTACCCTGGGCAGTGATGCCGTCTTCTGTCTTTCCTGTCATAAGGCCCATGGCAGCGATTACCCCGATATGCTGAAGTGGGATTATGCAACCATGCAGGTCGGCAACGGGGGAGCCGCGACCGGTACAGGCTGTTTCGCCTGCCATTCCAACAAGGATTAAGAACGACGAAAACACATTCCACCCCTTGTACTGAGCAGGCCCCCTGTCTATCCGCAGGGGGCCTTTTTTTATTGATTACCCCCTGGAAATCATCAGGCAGAAACCGTAAATCGTCACTGGGTTTGTAACTCTGCGATTTTTCCTGCCCATAATTTGTACGTGGTCAGGGGTGCCGCAGATTCGTGCAGACGCGACCGTACGAAGATGCGGTCCCCCTGATCACTTACCGGAAACCGGGTCAACAGGACTGTTTTTTCAAGAACAGCTGGTGGACATCCTCTGAAATTCTGTGATAGAATAGGCAAAGGCGTGGCACAGGGTTTCACCCAGCAACCAGAGCGGCAAAGGAGTCTCCATGGCTTGGCACAGGATCATACTGCCGGGTATTTTTCTCATTCTGTTTCCGATCAACGCTCCGGGTGTTACGCCGGTCATACCCGAACTGCTGAAGCCCTGGCAGGACTGGGTGCTCCACGGCCATGAAGAACAGGTTGCCTGCACCCCGTCGTACCGGGACCCTGCCGATCTCCAGTGCGACTGGCCCTCCGCCCTGAAAATCATCGTGGACGGGAAGGGCGCCACGTTCAGCCAGGACTGGCTGGTTCAACATGAGCGGTGGATCCAGCTGCCGGGCAGCCCATCTCTCTGGCCCGGGGAGGTCAGACTGAATGACCGGGACGCGACCGTCCTGAACAGGGAAGACACGCCCCGGGTACAGGCCGGTCCGGGAACATGGAAGGTCACCGGGAAACTTGCCTGGACAACTCCGCCCGAGCACATCACCATACCTCCTCATACCGGGCTCATCAAACTTGTCCTGTACGGTACGCCTGTCGATTTCCCCCATGTTGACAGACAGGGCCGTCTCTGGCTGCAAACCAGGCAAAAAAAGGAAGGGCCGACGGAAAACAGGCTGCTGCTGCGCGTTTTCCGTTTGCTTGAGGACTCCATTCCCTTCAGGGAAACCGTGCTGCTTAAGCTCGATGTATCGGGAAACGCCCGGGTCGAGACTCTTCCATCCTTTTTCCCGGACAACGAGGTCCTTCCCCTTTCCCTGAGCAGTCCTCTTCCTGCCCGGCTGCAACCCGACGGAAGCCTGAAAGTACAGGTCCGCCCCGGACGCTGGAATATCAGGCTGACCGGTCGGCACACCGGTCCGGTCACATCACGCACGTTGTCTGTCGTTGCCGGCCGGACACCCCCCGGTGAGGAGATCTGGTCTGTCCGGCTCCACCCGAACCTGCGGGTCGTGGAACTCAGCGGCGCTCAGCCGATTGATCCCGGCCAGACCGCACTGCCGGAGGAATGGCGCAAGTATCCGTCCTACCGGCTCACCGACGGCATGACACTTCACTTCAGGGAAATCAAGCGGGGGGACCCGCATCCCGCTCCTGACCGGCTCAGTCTGGACCGCAATATCTGGCTGCGCTTCGATGGGTCCGGCTACACCCTGCAGGACACGATAACCGGCAGCAAAACAACCGGCTGGCGCCTGGAAATGAATCCTCCGATCCAGCTGGGCCGGGTTGCCCTTGACGGCCGCGAACAGTTTATTACCAGAAAGGCGCCCGGTGACAAAGCCGGAGTGGAGCTGCGCAAGGGCATTCTCAACCTTACGGCAGACAGCGTGTACTCCGGCGCCATAACGTCCATCCCCGCCGTCGGCTGGGACCATGACTTTCAAAAGGTCCGGGCAAGACTGTTTCTGCCGCCGGGCTGGCGCCTGATCTATGCGACCGGTATCGACAATATATCCGGAACATGGGTCAAGCGCTGGGACCTCCTTGATTTCTTCGTTGTCCTTATCTGTACCATTGCCGTAATCAGACTCTTTTCAGTCCGCCTCGGGATATTGGCCTTTGTCACGCTTGTCCTGCTCTATCATGAACCAGGCGCGCCCCGCTGGGTCTGGCTGGCGGTTCTGGCCGGGACGGTCCTGCTGCGCCACCTCCCGGAAGGACGGTTCAGGACCGCGATTACAATCTACTGCCTTGCGTCCCTGCTTGTGCTCGTATGCCTGCTTGTCCCCTTTTCCATCCAGCAGATCCGCACCGGTATCTATCCCCAGCTGGAAAAACCTGCTCATTCCATGGGATCAGACATAGCCGCCGCTCCCGCACCGCAGTCCCTGCAGGACCTGCCCCCGCAGCCGGCCGCGGAGGACATGCCGGTCGGCCGCGCGCTCCTGAAGAGCAAGAGATATCCGCTCAAGAACATGATGGAGGAAGCACGGCCGACTGCGGCAGGCGACTACTCCCTGAGGACGGTCAGTTCCCGGGTGGCCCAGTATGATCCGGCCATGGTCAACCAGACAGGACCGGGCCTGCCCGGCTGGCGCTGGAACACCCTGGCCCTCAACTGGAGCGGTCCGGTGCGGAAAAATCAGAAAGTGACCTTTTTCTATACAGGCCCGAAGACGAACCTGTTCCTCGCGTTCGCGCGGGTTATCCTGGCGACGTTTCTTCTCCTCGGCATCGTGCGGATACGCTTCGGCAGGAAAGGCAACCGAACCGTTCCGTCAGTGCATTTCACGGTTCTGCTTGCCGGCCTCTCCCTGACCCTGTTCATGTCAACCGCGGTCCGGGCCGGGGAGATACCACCCGCCGCCATGCTTGACGAGCTGCAGAAACGGCTGCTGCAACCGGCCGACTGCTTTCCGGACTGTGCCGACCTTGCCTCCATGGATATCCGCATCACAGACGGTCAACTTACCCTGACCCTTGAAGGTTCCGCCCAGATCAAGACATTTCTGCCCCTGCCCGGAAGCAGCAGGCACTGGCTGCCCCGGCAGGTAACCATTGACAACCAGAGTGTCGAGGGGCTGTTCAGGGTCAGCGAACAACTGATGGTCCTCTTCCCCCCGGGCAGACATACGATTACCATGGAGGGGCGCCTGCCCGACCGGGACAGCCTGCAACTGCCCCTGCCCCTGAAACCGCACCTGGTCACAAGTGATGCCGACGGATGGACGATCGAGGGTATGCACGAGGACGGCAGGGTCGACAACCAGATCATTCTCAAGCGCATCACCCAAGGCAATACCCCTGCCCGCGAGGTCCTGGAGACAGGCATCCTGCCACCCTTTCTCCAGATCGAACGCACCCTGCACCTGGGCCTGAGCTGGAAGATAACCACCACGGTCAAGCGACTGAGCGCGCCTGGAAACGCTATTGTCTTTGACTACCCTCTCCTGCCGGGAGAATCCATCCTGACGGAAAACATCAGGTCCCGCGACCGGGCGGCTCAGATCACCCTGGACGCGCAACAGACCACTCTCCGGTGGGAGTCAGCGCTCAGGAAGAGTACAAACATTCTCCTCCGCCACCGGGAGACGACCCTGTGGACGGAAATCTGGCAGGTTGACGCCAGCCCGGTTTTCCACCTGGAGACAAGCGGTATCCCGGTTATCTTCCACCAGCGCGGTAACCGCTGGTACCCGACCTGGCACCCGTGGCCGGGCGAGGAGGTGCGCCTGACCATAATCCGGCCCGCCGGGATCAAGGGGCAGACCATGACCATTGAAAGATCCCACCTTGAAATACACCCGGGCCGCAGGGCAACGGAAAACACCCTCACCCTGAAGCTCAGAAGCAGCCAGGGCGGCCGGCACACTATCCGTCTTCCTGAAAACGCGCTTCTGCAGGAGGTGCGGATCAACGGTGAAGTTCAACCTGTCCGCCAGGAAGACCGGCAGGTCCCGTTACCGATCCGCCCGGGGCTTCAGGAGATCCTGTTGAACTGGCAGGCTCCGACCGGCATGACAACAATGTACCGGACCCCACGCCTTGACCTGGGCATGCACAGCGTTAATGCCAGCATCGATGTCTTTCTTCCCCCCAACCGCTGGCCGCTCTTTCTTGGTGGTCCCCTCATGGGACCCGCAGTCCTGTTCTGGTCGGTTGTCCTCATTCTGCTGCTGATCAGTTTCGGCCTGGCCCGCACCGGCCTGACACCGCTTCGTTTTCACCAATGGTTTCTGTTCGGAATCGGGTTAAGCCAGAGCAATATCGCGGCGGGCCTGCTTGTGGTCGGCTGGCTGATGGCCCTTGATTTGCGTGGCAGAGCACAATCAGACATGGATCACACCGTGTTCAACCTGATCCAGGTCGGCCTCGGGATCCTGACTGTCCTTGCCTCAGGCACCCTGGTCGGCGCCATCGGCATGGGGCTGCTCGGTCATCCTGACATGAATATTGTCGGCAACGGGTCCCACAGCGGCCTGCTCAGGTGGTACCAGGACCTGAGCGGCCCCACCCTGCCCCAGGCCTGGATCCTGTCAATCCCCATGTTCGTCTATCGCCTGACCATGCTGGCCTGGGCCCTCTGGATCTCCTTTGCCCTCATCTCCCTGCTGAAATGGGGCTGGCACAACTATTCCAGCCCGGTGCTCTGGCATAAGATTCCCCGCAGGAAAAGGACACTGAGGGAAAAGACCCGGGAGGGAAGACCCGAATCAGCAGAAAGAAAAGACGAATAACCTGGGGTGCAATGACAATAAACAAGACATATCCGGATCACATGGCCGCCCGGGTCGTGAAACATATCATCCTGGCGGTGACTCTCACTCTGATCTTCGCTCTGGGGGCAGGGAACTGCCCTGCCCGGGCAGGAGACCAGGGCTACGTGACCACCGATGACGGTGTCCG
>JAJRTB010000046.1 GCA_024278495.1 Deltaproteobacteria bacterium | reverse complement strand
CTCGACGCCGGGCAGGACAACGGCAAACTCGTCGCCGCCGAACCGGGCGATGGTGTCGGCCTGACGGATGCACTCCCACATCCTCGGGGCAATCATCTGCAGGAGGTAATCGCCGTAAAAATGGCCCAGGGTATCGTTAATCTCCTTGAAGCGGTTCAGGTCCATAAGCAGGATGGCAATGGTCGTTTCGTCCCGCCTGGCCTCCAGCATGGCCTGCTCGATCCGTTCATACAGCAGGCTTCGGTTGGGCAGTTCGGTAAGTTCGTCATGCAGGGCGCGGTGCCGTTCCCGGTCCGCGATTTTTTTTATGGTTTTAAGCGTCTGCAGGCTGAGGCTGGCAACCAGGATGACAAAAATGCCTCCGGCCGCCATGATGATGGAGATCAGCAGGTCATGCACCCGGGCGGGACGGCTGATAAGCAGGCTGCCGTAATAAAGATATCCGGCCAGGAAGAGAAGAATGAGGGCGCCGAGGCATCTCCAGGCAACCCGGTGTTTTTTTTCCAGGCCGCAGATCTGCCTGGTGGGTAAAACGGCTATCGAAAGACAGAGGATGCCGATTAACAACAATATGATAGTGACGAGTTTAATGGTCATGGCAATAAACAAGATGAATAAAGAAACACTTATCCGGTGTCCGTCCGGAAACGAGGATTTTTGTTCGAGGTCAAGGCATGCGAAAAAAATAACCGCGGGCCGGATATTCCCAGGATTATTTTTTGAGCATAACGCCGAGCCGTAGGGTGCATTCCATGCACCATGAATTGGTGTGTAAAACGCACCCCGCGTCCTTGATGTAGTTCCGGTGCCGGCGAAAAACTGCCATAACCCAAGATATTGCACTTAATCATACTGCCTGGTAAAAAAAAAGCAAAGTTTTGCATTTTTCCCCCAGGTATGGTTTAGTCTTCCAGGTAATTTATCATGTTTCCATGGCCTTGCCGGGCCTTGCCGGAACACCAAATTACTTCGCAATTTTGCGTCATTTGTCACTTGACACGACACGGGTGTGATATCAATGAGCCGTAGGGTGCATTCCATGCACCAATTTATGGTGCATGGAATGCACCCTACAGCATCCTTGAGGAACTGGATTCCCGCCTTCGCGGGAATGACGGCTTGTTTGTTTTTATTGTCATTCCCGCGCGGTGCAGGACGGCAAGTGCGCTTGTTCGGCAATAATACAACAAATTTCACATATTATATGTGTATCACCTCAAGCCGTCACGGAATGTGTTTTGCAAGACGATTAGACATGGATTAAAAAAGGATGAAAATGGAAGATCGGCGCGTTCTGCCGGCCTGGGCCTGGATCATGGTTGTCTGCAGTTTCGTTATCCTGTCGAGCCTCCCGGCCGGGGCCTATACCATTTTGACCCCGCCCACGGGCAAAAAACTGCTGGTTCGCGCCCGGCGCGGGGCTGCCGGCCTGGTTATCCGGGCCGCGGATAATGGTGAGCGCCGGTCATTGCAGGTCGGGAGGCTCGGCAACCGGCAGGGCGCGGTCGAGCCCCTGGCCCCGGCCGGTTCCTGGCGGAAGGACGGTTCTTACTATGTCCATTACAGGCTGCCCCTGAAAAAGGGAATCAATACCTTCGTCATCAAGCCCGGCGGCCGGAAAATTATTGTCCGCTACCAGCCCCAGCCGACCCTGCCGCCGTTTGGTTCGAGCGAGTCCGGGGTATATCTCTTTCACCGCCAAGAGGTGGTGCCCGTGGCGTGCCGCGGCTGCCATGACCGGAAACTGCCGGCCGGTTCCGGCTTGGAGATGAAAGAGCTTGAGAAAAACTCTAATTTTTCCCCGGTCTGTTTTTCCTGTCATCGCCGCTTGATCAGCGGCAGCAAGTGGCTGCACGGCCCGTCGGCCAACCTGGAGTGCCTGACCTGCCATCGCCGGGGCGAGGGCAATAAGAAAACCGCCGTGCCGACGGGCCGGGTACCCGATCTCTGCTACCGGTGTCATGTCAACGAGCGGCAATGGAAAACAAAGGCCTATGTGCATGGTCCGGTCAGCATCGGCGACTGCACGGTCTGCCACGATCCCCACGGCGCCAGGTATAAGTTCGAGCTTTGGGCGGACCCCAAGACCGGGCTCTGTATCGCCTGCCACACGGACAAACGGCAAAGCGTGCGGAAAACCCGGGGGTTCCACCGCCACGGCATTATCGTCGGCAGTGGCTGCGGGGCGTGTCACGACCCCCATGCCAGTGACTACCCGTTCCAGCTTTACAAGCCCATCAACAAACTCTGCGCCGGCTGTCATCTCCGCCTGCAGGGGATGACCAGCGGCCATCCGGTGGGCGGCCATCCCCTGACCGGCAAACCTGACCCCCGGCATAAGGGCCGCGAGCTTTCCTGCGCCAGCTGTCATCGACCCCACGGTTCAAACTATCAATATTTACTGATCGGAAGCCTGCTCGGCGGTAATGTCTGTACTAAGTGCCATCATTAAATCCTTGCCGCTGTCGGTCCTGGCCTTGTCCTTGTCCCTGGCCCTGGCGCCGGGTGCCGCCCGTGGTGGAGCGCCGCCGGCCGGCGCCGGCCGGCAAGGCAAGGTCCGGATCAAGGTCGTTGCCATCCTGACCATGGACGAGACCGGCCGGCCCCTCGGTTTTCCCGGCGCAATTTTTTATGACCGCCGGGCGGACGAAACCTACGTGGTGGTGAGCGCCGACGGCGGCAAGATCGTGGTCTACGGGGCCAACGACTTCCCCGAGGTGGCGCTGGGCCGGGGCCGGGGCGCGGTTGCCCCCCGCGCGGTTTTTATCGGCCGCGACAACCTGATCTATGTCTGCCTGGGGCGGACCGCGACGGAACCGGCCAGGATCACTGTCTTTAACCAGGCCTTTTTTCCGGTCAGGACGTTTCCCCTTACGGGCATGCCGGCGACGAAAAATTTTGTCCCCACCTCGGTTACGGTCAACCGGGCCGGCTTGATCTACGTGACCGGGCTGAACAGCCGCGGCGTGCTGGTCCTGGACAAAAACGGCAAGTTCTCCCACTGGCTGCAGCCCATGGACATGGTCCTTGAACAATCCACCGTTGCCGCGGCCGGCAGCAAGGAGAAAACCGGCAACAAGGAGAAAACCGGCAACAAGGAGAAAACCGGGCGGAAGGAGAAGGTTCTGCCGGAGTCGCAGATTGACCTCTCTAGCCTGCCGGCGGCACTGCGGCCCCGGCTTCGGGGGTCCACCAAGGACTCTCCCCGGGTGAATGAACCTAAGCTCGGGCCGGTGCAGGTGATCGCTCTCAAGCTCGACTCCCACGGGGACCTCTTCCTCCTCAGCGAGGAAACCAGCAAGGTCTATGTCTATAATCCGTCCGAGGAACTACTCTATTCGTTTGGCGAAAAGGGCGGTTCGTCCGGCAAGCTGAGCCGGCCCCGGGGGTTGGCCATTGATGAAAAAAGACAAGTGGTCTTTGTGGCGGACTACATGCGCCAGACTATCCTCATCTATGATCTGAGCGGCAGGTTTATGTACGAGTTCGGCGGCATGGGCTACGGCCCGGGCTGGTTCCTCTATCCCACCAGGCTGGCCCTGAACGGCAAGGACCAGCTGCTGGTCTCCGACCTCTTTAACCAGCGGGTCCAGGTCATTGATGTTCGGTTTGCGTATAAGTTTCCGACTTTCCAGGTCCCGTTCGTCTTTGACCGGAGCCGGGACATAAGTGTGCCCCGGTCCATCAAGACCAGCGAGATGCGGCAGTTCCTGGGGCCCGGCTTTGAGCCCGGCCGGCAGGCGGCGGGCCGGGAGCATGGCACCGGCCCCGCCGGTACCATTTGATTTTTTTTGCCGCCAGTGACTTTAACGGCTGAAGTTATTGAAGATTATCATGACTACTCAAAAGGACCATGTGTTCTTGTTTTGCAAAAAGATTCTCAAGGCCCTGGATCCGTGAGCGTCCGAGAATGGTGCAGATGCAAGGCGACAGCGAGGTTGATTATCCTGCTGTGATATCAACTTGTTGCCAACGCAGCAGATGCGCCGTTATCGGGCGCCCCGCAGGGCGGCGCGGTGCAGACCGGCAAATACGTTTATTCGGAGATAATGCAATAAATTCCAGATATTGCATGGAGTATCACCTCAAGCCGTCACGGATCCAGGAAGGAAATCCAATCCATGTTGTGTGGGGCATCCCTAAGAATGCTTTAGCCCCGGCTGTTTTGCTGACTGCATACAGGCCGGACCCGGATTGGTGGTCAGATGATTTTCCGAGGAGGAAACCATGAGCAAAAGACACCGCACAAAACTTGTGCAAGAGGGGAAATATGTAGCCAAAGTCAATGTCGAACTTATTGACAGTGATGAAGGCTGGTCTCCCTATTTATCTCTTGATGACGCATATAAGTTGGATGATGTGCGTTATGCTTTACGCAAAGGGGATATTAAAACAGCCGGCCGACATGCCCGCGTTTTCTCTCTTGTACCTGTCGCTGTGTAACTTCTGCCGGAGAATCAGTCAGTTTGTCTTGTTTCTCACCGGGGCACGGATAGTATCCTGGATTCGTGAACGTTCGGGTAGGGTGCATTCCATGCACCATGAACCGGTGCGTGAAACGCACCCTACGTCTTTTGTGATGGCTTTAACCTCATTATTTATTGAACAATAGCTCTTCATATG
>JAJRTB010000045.1 GCA_024278495.1 Deltaproteobacteria bacterium | reverse complement strand
CACAGGGCTGAGCAGGATGCCGAAAAACGGGTAGAGCAACCCGGCCGCCACGGGTACACCAAGCGAATTGTAGACAAAGGCAAAGAAAAGATTCTGACGGATATTGGTCATGGTGGCCCGGGACAGCTTGCGGGCCCGGACTATGCCGGTCAGGTCGCCCTTGACCAGGGTGACGCCGGCGCTTTCCATGGCCACGTCGGTGCCGGTGCCCATGGCAATGCCGACATGGGCCTGGGCCAGGGCCGGGGCGTCGTTGATGCCGTCCCCGGCCATGGCAACCATCTTGCCCTCGTCCTGGAGCCGCTTGACCTCGGCCGCCTTTTCATCTGGCAGGACCTCGGCCACCACCGCGTCGATATCGAGTTTTGCCGCGACCGCCTCGGCCGTGGCCCGGTTGTCGCCGGTGAGCATGACCACCCGCAGCCCCTCATCGTGGAGCCGGCGGATGGCGGCAGGAGTCGTCTCCTTGATCGGATCGGACACGGCCAGCAGGCCGGCGAGTTTCCCGTCGACGGCCGCAAACATGACGGTCTGGCCTTCCCTGCGCATGTCCTCTGCCTGTCCGGCCAGTTCGTCCAGATCAACATGAAAGTCCTCCATCAACTTGAGGTTGCCGAGCAGGACGGTCGCGCCCTCCACGGTTCCGGTCACGCCCTTGCCGGTGATCGACTCAAAACTCTCCGGATTGGGCACGTCAATACCCCTCTCCATCACACCGGTGACAATGGCCTGGGCCAGGGGATGTTCGCTCTGTTTTTCCAGGGCCCCGGCCAGGCGCAGGAACCGCTCCTCGTCCATGCCGGAGGCAACCACCACCCCGGTCAGTTTAGGTTTGCCCAGGGTCAGGGTCCCGGTCTTGTCCACCACCAGGGTATCGATCTTGCGCATGGTCTCGATGGCCTCGGCGTTCTTGAACAACACCCCCAGGGTGGCGCCCTTGCCGGTGGAGACCATGATGGACATGGGCGTGGCCAGGCCCAGGGCACAGGGACAGGCGATGATCAGAACCGAGACCGCTACGATCAGCGCGTAGGCCAGGCGGGGTTCGGGGCCGACAATAAACCAGATGGTAAAGGCAAGCGCGGCAATACCGATGACCACCGGCACGAACCAGCCGGCCACCGAGTCGGCCAGCTTCTGGATCGGGGCCCGGCTGCGCTGGGCATCGGCCGCCATCTGGACGATACGGGCCAGCAGGGTGTCCCCGCCGATCTTCTCGGCCCGCATGGTGAGGGCTCCGGTGGTGTTGACCGTGGCGCCGATCACCTTGTCTCCCGCTTTCTTTATCACCGGCACGGGTTCGCCCGAGATCATGGACTCATCCACCGGGCTGGTGCCGTCGATCACTTCCCCGTCAACAGGCACCTTTTCACCCGGCCTGATCCGCAGCACGTCACCCACCTGGACCTGGTCGAGCGGGACATCCTCTTCCGTCCCGTCGTCGTTGATCTTCCTGGCCGTCTTCGGCACCAGGCCGAGCAGCGCCTTGATGGCCGCCCCGGTCTGGCTGCGGGCCTTGAGCTCCATAACCTGGCCGAGCAGGATCAGGGTGACGATGACCGCGGCCGCCTCGAAATAGACGCCCACCGAGCCGTCCGGGCCGCGCATGGCCTCGGGAAAGATAGCGGGAAAAAGGACCGCGACCAGGCTGTAGACATAGGCGACTGACACGCCCAGGCCGATCAGGGTGAACATGTTGAGGCTGCGGTTGATGACCGACTGCACGGCCCGGACATAGAAGACCCAGCCGGCCCAGAGGACCACCGGGGTGGCCAGGACAAACTCGATCCAGCCCAGGGTGCGGGGCGCGGCCAGGGTCTCGATCAAATGACCGCCGGGCAGCATGTCGCGCATGGCAATGATGACCAGCGGCACGGTCAGGACCGCGCCAAAGACGAACCGCTTGCGCATGTACGCGTATTCGGCCTTGCCGCCCTCGTCCTCATCCGCCGTCACGGTCCGGGGTTCCAGAGCCATGCCGCATTTGGGACAGGCGCCAGGCGCGTCACGGATGATCTCCGGATGCATGGGGCAGGTATACTCGGTGCGGGTCGCAGCCACGGGAACCTTGGGTTCCAGGGCCATGCCGCACCTGGGGCAGGCGCCGGGCCGATCCTGTTCTATCTCCGGGTGCATGGGACAGGTATAGAGCGTTGCCGGAGCAGCCTCTCCCTCTGCCGGGAGCTGAACCGTTTTTTCCATTGCACCGTCGGCGGCGTAGGCCGCGGGATTTTCCTTGAATGTCGCCATGCACCTGTCGCTGCAGAAGTACCAGGTCCGGCCCCCGTGTTCCAGGGCCGTGAATGCGTGTTCATCCTCCGTGATCATGCCGCAGACCGGATCGACAAATTTCGCCGGCCCGTCGGCCTCGCGGCGGTGAACATGATGGTGGTCGTGGTCATGGTGGTGATGACCGTGCCCGTGGGTGTGTTTTCCTGTGGTTTTCATGGTCCTCTCCCTTGATTCAGGTTTCAGGTGCCGGGTGTCAGTGGCACTGCCCGCCGCTCTCCCGGTTGAGTGACTGCAATATGGGACAGTCGTCTGCCGGACCATGACCGTCGCACAATTCGTTCAACTGCTCTAGAGCCTCCAGGATCCTGGTCAGGTCCTTGATCTTGCGCCTGATTTTCTCCGCCTTTTCCCCGGTTATCCTCTTTACGTCCGCCTTGGTCGTGCCGGGGTCGTGGCTGAGGGAGAGGAGAACTCTGATCTCGCTTAACGAAAAGCCCAGATCCTTGGCCCGCTTGATGAAACTCAGCCGGACAATGTCTTCTTCCCGGTAGATCCGGTAGTTTGAATCCGTCCGGCCGGCCGGCTCAATCAGGCCGCACCGTTCGTAAAACCGGACCGTGTCGCTGGACACGCCCGCCTGTTTCGCTATCTTGCCTATGGTCAAGCCGTTCATTCTCATAATGCTCCCTGTGTTGTTCATGGCACACTTTAACTATAAACATTTGACCATGGTCCAATGTCAAGAGAATACTTTCGGAACTATGCCGGTTGGGTGTTGAAAGGCGGAAAATGATGACCCCGTACAGAGTCCGTTATGAAACAGAAAGGGGGCAGGATTTGCCCCCTTGGATGGGGGGGAGAATCAGCGCTGCAACTCTTTGAGCAGGCCGTCCAGAACCGCGGAATGCCCCCGGATAGCATCACCCTCACCCGGGGCTGAGCCGGCTGGCATACCTGAGCCGAGCATGTCATCGGTCATGGTGTCCACGACATCCGTGGCCAGACCGTCAATTATATAGGTATACGCCAGGTCGCCCGGCTTGATCTTGTTGGTGGCGGCGATCTTTTTGAGATCGGCCAGTACTTCACCGGGCATGGTTATGATCAGCCGGCCCTGGCTGGAACTCTCATCCATTACTTTTGTCTTCATGCAGAACCTCCTGCGCTGGGGTACTAATGATGGTGTCGCCAAACTTCGCCGACTCCTGTGTTGCGGTAAATATTCCCGTCATTGCGACGTGCTTGAGCACGTCTCGTTCATGAAAATAGTGCATAGGGCGTGCCAGGCTGGGGACGCCCCCTTCACAATCTCAAAACCGCCTGCATAACAAGTACATAGCAAGCCCCTGCCATGGAAGCATGTATGAGCAATGTATAGAAATTATACAGGTGAGCAGCCCAAAAACGGCAGGGCCGGGTATTTTTTACCCGGTCAAAACCAGCCGGATAAAAAAAATCACCACTTGACCTTGGAGCATAGGGCCATGTTTATGCTATAATGAAACGTGGAGGCAGAAGACGACAGGCGGCATGGGATCCCACGGATCAGCGTTGCAACGTATTGCATTATCGCAGTGCCCGGCCGGCGTTAAATTCATCACAATTCCGAGGTAATGAAAACGCAGGGGTATTGCCCCCGTGATCAGATACCACATACCCAGGGAAGCAGACTATGGCACATAACCGGAACAAGAGAGAGGCAACCAGGCGGCCGGAAGAGTTCTTTTCACCGGGACGGCGGCGCTTTGTCACAGGACTGGCCGCGGGTACGGCCCTGCTCGGCCTGGGGGTCTCCCCTGCCCGCCTGCTGGCCGGACTTGAGCAACCGGCCCCGCAGAGAACCCTGCGCGGCAGGCTGTTTGACCTGACCATCGTGCCGCAGCAGGTCAACTTTACCGGACAGAAGCGGTTCGCCACCGCGGTGAACGGGTCCGTGCCCGGACCGATCCTGCGCTGGCGGGAAGGCGACGAGGTCACCATCAACGTGACCAACCATATAGCAGAGTCGACCTCCATCCACTGGCACGGCATTATCCTCCCCTTTCAGATGGACGGTGTGCCGGACATCAGCTTTCCGGGTATTGCGCCGGGTGAAACCTTCCGGTACCGGTTCCGGGTCAGCCAGAGCGGCACCTACTGGTATCACAGTCACTCCGGCTTTCAGGAGCAGACCGGTCTGTACGGACCACTCATTGTTGATCCCCTGGAACCCGAACCTTTCAGTTATGACCGGGACTACGTGGTCATGCTGTCCGACTGGTCTGATGAAAACCCGGCCGGGATCTACGCCAGGCTCAAGAAAATGGCCGGATATTACAACTTTGCCGAGCGCACCACGCCCGAGCTGTGGCGTGACATCCGGGAAAAAGGTTTACAAAAAACCTGGCAGGACCGGGCCATGTGGAACCGGATGCGGATGAGCGACCGGGACCTGTCCGATGTGACCGGTTATACCTACACCTTCCTGATGAACGGCCATACTCCGGCCGACGGCTGGACCGGCCTGTTCAGAAAGGGCGAAAAAATACGGCTGCGGATCATAAACGGCTCGGCCATGACCTTCTTTGACGTGCGGATCCCGGGCCTGACCATGACGGTGGTGGCCGCGGACGGCCAGAACATTGAGCCGGTGAGCGTGGACGAATTCCGCATCGGCGTGGCCGAAACCTATGACGTGCTGGTGGAGCCAGAGGACGACCGGGCCTACACCATCTTTGCCCAGGCCCTGGACCGGACCGGCTATGCCCGGGGCACCCTGACCCCGGACCCGTCCCTGATGGGAGAAGTGCCGGAATTTGACCCCTACCCCCTGCTCACCCACGTGGACATGGGGATGGACATGGGGAACATGGATATGCAAAATATGGAAAACCCGGGCCCGACCGTTGACGCGGCCATGCAGTCCATGGCCGGCATGGATCACGGGGCCATGGGCGCCATGGCCGGAATAACCGCGGCATCCGTGGCCAGGCGCGGCCCGGCCGGACTGGGCAGCGATACCAGGGTTATCCATGCCGAAACCGAAGCAGGACCGGGAGTGGACATGCGGGCCCGGGCCCCGAAATACCGGCTGGACGACCCGGGCGTGGGACTGCGTGACAACGGCCGCCGGGTCCTCACCTACGCCGATCTCAAAAACCTCTATCCCACCGCGGACAGGCGCGATCCGGAGCGGGAAATCCAGCTGCACCTGACCGGCAACATGGCCCGCTACATGTGGTCTATCAACGGGGTAAAATACGCCGATGCCGAACCGCTGCGCTTCGCATACGGGGAGCGGCTGCGGATCACCTTTATCAACGACACCATGATGAACCATCCCATGCACCTGCACGGCATGTGGAGTGAACTGGAGACCGGCGACGGTGCCCGCATCCCCAGGAAGCACACGGTCATTGTCCAGCCGGGCGCCCGGATCAGCTACCTGGTAACGGCCGATGCCATGGGCGGCTGGGCCTACCACTGCCACCTGCTCTACCACATGCCGGCCATGTTCAGAAAAGTGGAGGTGAAATAATGAAGTCCGTCATGAAAAAAACAGCTTTTCTGCTGCTCATGGCCGTGCCGGCGGCGCCTTTGCCGGAAGTCGCGGCCGGGATGGTTGACGATCCGCTCCTGGCCATGGTCCTGGCAGATCAGTTGGAGCTGCGGGCGGGCGGGGGTAACGAGGTCCTGGCCTGGGACGCGGAAGGCTGGCTGGGCTATGACCTGAACAAGCTCTGGCTCAAGACCGACGGCGAGTACTCGGACGGCTCCATGGAAAACGCCGAACTGCAGGTTCTCTACAGTCGGGCGATCGCCCCGTTCTGGGACCTGCAGGCCGGCTGGCGCCGGGACCTGGAGCCGTCGCCGGACCGGGACTGGCTGGCCCTGGGCGTCAAGGGGCTCGCGCCCTACTTCTTTGACCTGGACCTGGCCGTCTTTCTCGGAGACGGCGGCCGGACCGAGGCCCGTCTCCAGGCGGAATATGAATTCATGCTGACCCAGAAACTTATCCTGACGCCGGAGGTGGAGATGAACTTCGCGGGCCGGGACGACCGGGAGGCGGGCAAGGGCCCGGGCCTGACGGATATCGAGGCGGGGCTGCGGCTGCGCTACGAGATCCGGCGCGAAATTGCCCCCTACATCGGCGTCAACTGGTCCCGTCTCTACGGTGACAGCGCCGACTATGCCCTGGACGAGGGAGAAGACATCGACAGTTGGCAGGCGGTTGTCGGAATCCGGACCTGGTTTTGACGCCGTGTTTCAGGTTCAGCCGCACGCAGGTAAACGGTTGTATACTTTTTTTCATTGTACCCTGTGACTGGTTACTTATGATAACAACAGTGAAACAAGAGAATATATGGAGGAAACAGTATGAAATATATAGTTGAATCGGACAAAACCGTAGAAGAGGCCGCAAAAGACCTGGAAGAGGCCGTGATCCGCAACAAGTTTGGGGTCCTGCATATCCATGATCTGCAGGCCGCCCTGAAGAAAAAAGGGGTTGATTTCCCCAATGAATGCCGGGTCTTTGAAGTATGCAATCCCCAGAAAGCGGCCGCTGTGATGAACGAGGACCTGAGCATGAACATGGCCCTGCCCTGCCGCATCTCAATCTGGCGGGAGAACGATCGCACCAAGATCGGCATGCTGCTGCCCACCGCCTTACTGAGCGCCCTTTCCGACTCGGAGACGCTGCGCCGGGTGGCGGAAGAAGTCGAGGACACAACCAGACGGATCATCGACGAGGCAAAATAGCAAGCGGATCCCGTCCGATACTGCTCAGTGAGTAGTGACCGGGGTTGCCGACAAAGGGCAGCAGGAGCAGTTTGTCCAGCCGGACCTGATCCGGTTTCCGGTACTGGGACAGGCCGATGGTCATCCCGTCATGGCCGGCAACCGGCTGGGCCCGGTACGTCCCGAAAAACCGGTCCCACCAGGGAAAACTGAAGCCGAAGTTGGAGTTGGTCTCGCGGATAATGACCGAATGATGAACCCGGTGCATGTCCGGGGTCACCACCAGCAACCGCAGGATCCGGTCCAGCGCTTCCGGCAGCCTGACATTGCCGTGATTGAACATGGCAGTGCCGTTTAAAACCACCTCAAAGATCAGAACAGCGATAACCGGCGCCCCCAGGGCGGCAACCACCGTCATCTTGATGCACATGGAGAGCAGAATCTCAATGGGATGGAAGCGAAGCGCCGTGGTCACGTCAATATCAAGATCAGCGTGATGGACCATGTGGAGTCTCCAGAGAGTCGGGACCGCGTGGAACATCAGGTGCTGGAGATAGATGACCATGTCCAGAAGGAGGAGACTGAGAATAACGGCCGGGACCCGGGGTACCGCAAAAACGTTGAACAGTCCCCAGCCGCTACCGGCCGCGGCCGCCGCCACTCCCATGGCCGCCACCGGAAAGGCCAGCTTGACCAGGACCGAATCAAGGACAATGATACCGACATTGTTCAGCCAGCGCCCCCCCTTGGACACGGTCAGGGGGCGTCGGGCCGCGACCTGCTCCCAGACCCCCATCACCAGAAAGATCCCCAGAAAAAATCCGAGCCGTACCGTTGTTTCATCGGTCATGCCGTCCTCCCTGTCACCGACTTTGGCACGCCAAAGTGGTCGCTATAGTATTTGAATTCAGGTATGCTCTTTCTGTCTCTGTTACGGCAGAAAACTTACCATTCCTGTAACGTGACGACAACAGGTTGATACAGGATATTCCCGGATCCGGGAGCGTTCACCTCCGGCCTGCAGGGCGACAGGGATGAACGCTCACGGGTTCAGGATATTG
>JAJRTB010000044.1 GCA_024278495.1 Deltaproteobacteria bacterium | reverse complement strand
TCAAACTCTCCAGTTTAATATCCCAACCCAATCGCTGTCCTAATCAATTCATTGACCAGGCAAACCAATCAGGTTTATTACAAAAAATAAATCCAACAATCGGCCCGCTCGTCTATACTGTTCAGTTTTCAATGATCAAAGACCCTCTGCGGAACAGAAGATCTGGCATAAAGTATTTATGCCGGGCAACGAAGTAAATTAAACAGTTGCGCCGGCAATGTCAATATAAAAAATGTTGGCGGTAACTGTTTTTTTTTGTAACCGCTGACGTTTTTTTATTCGCCGGCCAGGTACTCCTGCGGCAAACGAGCCGGGAAATTACCTGACCCCCGTGGTGCTGTCAACAGAAAAGATCGGCCCGCATTCATTTTTGTCGGGGCAGTGTTGTAGTGTGTTGAATTATCGTTGTGCTCGGCTGATGTTTATGAGCGTGTCAAACATTCACGCCTTCTTTTGTCACGGATTCAGGTTCATGAAAAGACAAGGTAGCGAATCGCGGTGAAAAGTATCGCAAAGGAAAGGATGGCCTTGATCAGGGCGGCCGGGACAAAGCGTTGTAATGCGGCGCCGCAGTACATGCCGGCCGAGCCTCCCAGGCCGAAAAGCAAACCCAGGTGCCAGTCGGGCCTGATAACCAGTTCCGGATAGAACGGCGCGATAAGCTGAAAAAAGGCGACTCCGGCGACCGAGGTGATCAGGGTGCCCATGAGAGCGGCTCCGGCAACCGTGTGGACCGGAAGGCCAAAAAAAGCGACGAAGAACGGGGCGATGATCGCGCCGCCGCCGATGCCATAGATGCCACCGATCATGCCCACGGCCAGGCTCACGCCCATGATCGGCCCTGTGGCCACCAGGTACTGTCTTTCTCTGAAGATAAAGGAGATTCGGCGGAGGGTGAAGGTCTGGGCAGTGACCGGGTCCCGCCCGTCCGCCGGTTGTTGTTTTGGGGTCGGGGCGGACTTGATTCCGGTTGTATCCAGGATATCCCGGACTAGGCGTATGCCGATATAGAAGAGGACCAGGGCGGCAAATTTTTTGAACGTGGCTGGATCGGGAAGGTAGCGGATCCTGACGATTGAGCCGACAAAGACGCCGGGCAGGGTGCCGATGACCACGGCCCAGGTCAGGGGCCAGACCATTCTCCCCTCACGTATAAAACGATACACGCCGCTGGGAATTGCCACAATGTTGAACAGGTGGTTGGTCGCGCTGACGGCCGGGGTGTTGAACCCCAGGACGCTGACCTGGAAAGGCAGGAGCATGAAGGCGCCGGAGACCCCGCCCATGGAGGTGCACAACGAGATAACAAAGGCGACCAGAGGCGGCAGCCAGGGCTCAAGCTCTATGTCGGCGACCGGAAAATACATCTGATCTTCCCGGCGCTGTCAGAACCGGGGTTCGCTGCCGGGGTTGCCGGAATGCATCATAAAGGTTTTACTCCGCCTTGACCCAGCGGGTCAGGGTGTCAATGATTTTCCGGGCCTGCTTGGCGCTGGAGATGTTGAACTTGGATTTGGGCACGAACTGCCCTTTCAGTTTCTGGTAGCGGCGGATGGTGTACTTGTCGGGGCCGTACTCGCCGGTGCGCCTGTTCAGGTCCTGGTAGCGGAATAAAATAGTGGTCCAGGCGCCCCTGGACAGGATTTCCTTGTCCAGTTCCTTGACAATCAGGGTACCGTCTTCTTCATAATTGATTGAGATGTCATTTACATCACTGGACATGGCGGCAGCTCCTCCTTGTGAGTCCGTCATTTTGGGGGATTGATATAACGTCGGGCTATGGTAAACCAGTTGTCCCGAATGCACAAGGGGGGAGGGGCCCAAAAAAAGACTGCCCCGCGGGAGGGACGCGGGGCAGGTTTTTCAGAAGTGTTATTTCCTGGTGAAGGTCAGGGCATTGCCCTCTCCCTTGTCCACCAGGATGGTGTCGCCTTCACTGAATTTTCCTTCCAGGATCTCCAGGGCCAGCGGATCCTCAATGAATCGCTGGATGGCCCGTTTCAGGGGACGGGCGCCGAAGGTCGGGTCGTATCCTGTTTCCACCAGGAATTCTTTTGCCGGGTCGGTCAGCTCGACCTGGTAGTTGTTTGCCTTCAGGCGCCGGGCCATGCGGCCGATCTGGATATCAACAATCTGCATCAGATCTTCGCGGGTCAGGGCTCCGAAGGTGATGATTTCGTCCACCCGGTTTAAAAACTCCGGCTTGAACTGACGGTGCAATAACTCGTCAATGCTGCGGCGCAATCCTTCCGGGTCGGACTGGCCCATCTCCATGATGAGCTGGCTGCCCAGGTTCGAGGTCATGATCAGGATGGTGTTCTTGAAATCGACCGTCCTCCCCTTGCCGTCAGTCATGCGGCCGTCGTCCAGGACCTGAAGCAGGACGTTGAATACGTCCGGATGCGCCTTTTCGATTTCGTCGAGCAGGATCACAGAGTAGGGCCGTCGCCGCACCGCCTCGGTCAGCATGCCGCCCTCGTCATAGCCGACATAGCCCGGAGGCGCGCCGATAAGGCGGGCCACCGAATGTTTTTCCATGTACTCGGACATGTCGATCCGGATCATGGCCTGTTCCGAGTCAAAGAGAAAGTCAGCCAGGGAGCGGGCCAGCTCGGTCTTGCCCACGCCGGTGGGGCCCAGAAAGATAAAGGAACCAAGCGGTCGGTCCGGATCCTGCAGTCCGGCCCGTGCCCGTCGCACTGCGTTGGCCACGGCTGTGATTGCCTCCTTCTGGCCGATGACCCGCCTGGCAAGTTCCTGTTCCGCCTGGACCAGTTTTTCCCGCTCCCCTTCAAGGAGTTTGTCCACCGGAATGCCGGTCCACTTGGCCACGACCTCGGCCACGTCCTCGGCCGCGACTTCTTCTTTCAGCATCTGGTTTTTCTCCTGGATTTCGGCCAGCTTGGCGTTCTGTTCCTCCAGTTCCCGCTGCAGGGTGACGATCTTGCCGTAACGGATCTCGGCCACCTTGCTCAGGTCGCCGGCCCGCTCCGCCTGCTGTTCTTCCACCTGGGCCGCGTCGATTTCGGCCTTGACGGCGCGGATACGCTGGATGACTTCCCGTTCCAGGCTCCACTGACCCTTCATGGAGTTGAGCTGGTCGTTCAGGTTGGCCAGGTCCTCTTTCAGCTTTTCCAGCCGCTCTTTCGAGGCTTTGTCCTTTTCCTTTTTCAGGGCTTCCTGCTCAATCTCCAGCTTGATTTTGCGCCGCTCGAGCTCGTCGATATCGGTGGGCAGGGAATCGATCTCGATTCTCAGCTTTGATGCGGCCTCGTCGATCAGGTCAATGGCCTTGTCCGGCAGAAACCGGTCCGTGATGTAGCGGCTGGACAGGGTAACCGCGGCCACAGTGGCCGAATCCTGGATACGGACACCGTGGTGAACCTCGTACTTCTCCTTGATACCGCGCAGGATGGCAATGGTGTCCTCTTCCGAGGGCTCCTGGACCAGGACCGGCTGGAAACGCCGTTCCAGGGCAGCGTCCTTTTCTATGTATTTTCTGTATTCATCCAGGGTGGTGGCGCCAACGCAGTGGAGCTCACCCCGGGCCAGGGCGGGTTTCAGCATGTTGGAGGCGTCCATGGAGCCTTCAGAGGCGCCTGCGCCCACCAGGGTATGTATCTCATCGATAAAGAGGATGATCTCGCCGGCCCGTTCCTCCACCTCCTTGAGCACCGCCTTGAGACGATCTTCAAACTCGCCCCGGTACTTGGCCCCGGCCACCAGCGAGCCAAGGTCAAGGGAGATAACCTGCTTACCCTCCAGGGTGGCCGGGATATCGCCATTGACGATCCGCTGGGCCAGTCCCTCGACAATGGCGGTCTTGCCGACGCCCGGTTCGCCGATCAGAACGGGATTGTTCTTGGTCCGCCTGGACAGAACCTGGATAATCCGCCGGATTTCCTCGTCCCGGCCGATGACCGGGTCAAGTTTGCCCTTGCGGGCCACGTCGGTCAGGTTGCGGGCGTATTTTTCCAGGGCCTGGTATTTCTCTTCGGGGTAGGGATCGGTGACCCGCTGGCTGCCCCGCACACTCATCAGGGCCTGCAGGAAAGCATCCTTGCCTATTCCCTGCCGACCCAGCATGGCCGTGACCTTGAGGGATGCGTCGGCCAGCATGGCCAGGAAAAGGTGTTCCTGGCTGACATACTCGTCCTGCATCTGCGAGGCGGTTTTAAAAGAGTTGTCCAGCAGTTTCTGCAGGGCTTGGGATGCGTATGTCCGCCCCGCTCCGGAGCCGGAAACCTGCGGCAGTTGTTCGATCAGTTGGTTGGTTTCAGCGAGGAGGACACCGGGGTCAATCCCCATCTTCTTGAGGACCGGGACCACCACGCCGTCCGGCTGTTCAAGGATCGCCTTGAGCAGGTGTTCAGGCTGGATTTCCTGGTGGCCTTTTTCCTGGGCCAGGGCATGGGCGGCCTGGATTGCCTCCTGTGATTTCAGAGTGAATTTGTCAAGTTGCATAGTCTATTTCCTCCTGGCGGCTCCCCGGGTAACCCTGGGAACAGCGGTAGTTTTTTGAAGTTCAGGAGAAAAAATAAGGCTGTTTTTCCGGGTGTCAAGATTGTGGACAGTGGGAGTGTACGGGAAGGGAGCGAGGTGCCCTGTGACCGCTTGCCAAATATCGTGGTTATTGACCCCGTGGGGATTATGGGGTGAGGAGTTGCCAGCAAACAAAAAAGCCCCTGTCCGGAGACAGGGGCTTTGGTACTGCAGCGGATTGTGACCGCGGATATCAGCCGCAGGATCCTGACGCGCAGGAACCGGAGCTGCATCCACCGCCACCGCCGACCGGGTTGGTCGAGGTGATGGAGAAACCGGAACGGTAGCCGGCGTCCATAAAGTCTACCTTGATGGACCCACAGGTGTTGAGCAGTTCCTCGTCAACGAGAAAGGTAAGGTCATCTTCCTGAAAAATTTTGTCGTTTTCCTTTGACTCATCCAGAGCCAATCCCAGAGAGGGGCCGGATCAGCCACCCTGCATCAGGGCGATCCGGACGGCAGACTCGATATTGTTCTGCGCCAGATACGACTTCAGGTTTTCCACAGCGGTGCTTGTTACTTCAAACATACATATCCTCCATTTTTGAAAAGACTCTATTTTATAATTTTTAAATTCCAGCAGGTTGAAACGGGAGAGATTGAAAAATCAGGGAACGTACACGCATACCCTGCAGCGGGTGTTTTGCGACCCGCTTGCGCGAGGTGGTTCGCCCTGTCGATTTGTCTACCAGTTTACCTTATTTAATAAAGAATAAAAATGTTTGGCGGATAAGTCAATGATGGAAACAGGAATTTGTCTTAACTGTAAAATTGAAGGAGTATTTTTTTGAACTATAGCAACAGGTTCATGGTGTTGTCCCCTGGAAAATATTTTTTACAGCCCTGTTCAGGTTCATGGAGTACAATACGATGTTCATCACGGGGTTGATCACTTACACCTGGATCCGTGAGCGTTCACCCGTGGTACAGATGAACGTGATCGGGCCATGGGGCTATAGTAACCTATGCCCCATGGTTTGATCGCTTTCAGATGGGCCGCGGGAGGGCGCTCTGACGGGCGATGTCGAGTGAGAACTCGTCTGGTTGAATGAGAGAACAAATATTTCACGTATTTTCAATACGTTAGTCTTCAAAGCCGCGAATTTTCGTCACGGATTCAGGTTACAAATTATGGGCAGGTACAATCGCAGAGTTACAAACCCAGTGACGAGTTACAGATAACTCAGTGTTGACACTGGCTGAAGTTTTGGACTTGCTCACAGGTGCGTCATGTTTGTTCTGTCACACCTGTCAGCTGTAACAGCGAAGCAGTGTCACACCCTGTGCGGGCGGGTGTGACCGGACGAAGGTGGCGTGCCCGCGAGCAATATTTTATCGGAAAAATGCAGGAACAAGTCGAACACATTTACAAGCGGCTGTATGACCATTTCGGACCCCAGAACTGGTGGCCGGGAGAAACCCCTTTCGAGGTGATTATCGGAGCGGTGCTCACCCAGAATACCAACTGGAAGAACGTGGAACGGGCCATTGGAAACCTGAAGGGGGTCGGCCTGCTGAGCTTTGCCAGGCTTTCCGAGCTGCCGGTCGCCCTGCTGGCTGAATATATCCGGCCGGCCGGGTATTATAATATCAAGGCCGGTCGTCTCCGGAACCTCTTTGCCATGATCAGGGAGACCTATAACTCCAGCATGGAAGAGATGCTGGCCGACTCCACTGACAGCCTGCGGCGCAATCTGCTTTCGGTCAAAGGCATCGGGCCGGAAACAGCGGATTCCATCCTGCTCTACGCGGCGAACCGTCCGGTTTTCGTGGTGGATACCTATACCCACCGGATCCTGAGCCGCCACGATCTGATCTGCGAGGATTTTGGCTATGACGAGATCCAGGAGTTTTTCATGGATCACCTGGACCCGGATCCGTCCCTCTTCAACGAGTTCCACGCGCTCCTGGTCTGCGCGGGCAAGGAGTTCTGCAAAAAATCGAAACCGCGCTGCAGCGATTGTCCGCTGAAGGGGGTAGAGGGCATCTGATCACGGGCAAGTCGTCACAGGCACCCCGTCTTCCCGCATAGGGGCTATAGCGAGCAGACGTGCCTGTGTAAATACGGAGCGAACCGGTATCCGACGATGTGTGTTGAACCGGTCACATGACAGACTTGTACGAGATCAACCGTAAGTGATCAGGGGCACCGCATCATCGCAGAGTTACAAACCCAGTGACGAGTTACGATCAACCAGCTTTGTTTTGCTCTTCCTTGCCGTGG
The DNA here is from genome assembly GCA_024278495.1 of Deltaproteobacteria bacterium. Lineage (GTDB taxonomy): Bacteria > Desulfobacterota > Desulfobulbia > Desulfobulbales > Desulfobulbaceae > UBA10518. Next base: position 2,062 of record JAJRTB010000044.1, on the reverse strand, counting down.
ACGCCGTAATGCCAGAGAAATTTGCGGCACATGCCGCGGATCATGGATGCTTCTTTCTTGCGGATCCTGACCCTGCTGAGGAACTGCCGGATATTTCGCATCCAGTAGGATGTGTTCTGTCCGTCCAGGTAGGTGGTGGTGGTCAGGGCCTGCTCAATATGGGCATACATTCCCTCAAGTTCAAAGGAGTTTGCGTAGTCGGCGCCGGGTGTTGATCCGACAGGCGTATCCATGATGTTCATGGCCAGCTCATAACAGTGGATGGCCACGGCCTGGGCCAGGTTCAGGGACGAAAAGGCGGCGGTGGGGATGGTGGAGGTGAACTGGCAGAGGTCCAGTTCCCGGTTCGTGAGGCCGGTATTCTCCGGTCCGAACATGAGCGCGACCCGGTTTCCCGCCGTTACCAGGGGCGCCGCCTGTTCCATGACCCGGCGGGGCGTCTGCTCCAGCACCCGGTGACGCCCCTGGCGGGCGGTGGTGCCGATGATGAACTGAAAAGGGCCGGCCGCGTCGGCCGCATCCCTGAACACCTCCATGGTCCGGATCAGGTGGGCGGCCTTGTGCGTGGCCATCTTCAGCATGCGTTCCTGGTCGGGCGGCGTTGCCGAAGCATTGACCAGGATAAGGGATCCTATTCCGAAATTAAAGGCAATCCGGGCCGAAGCCCCTATGTTTTCCGGATATTTGGGGTTAACCAGAATGAGGGCCGTGTCGGCAAGAGGTGCCCACGGCCTTCCGTCAGCAGACATCGGGCAATGCAGATAAAAAGGGACGCTTCAAGGGCACTGGAGTCGGATCAGGCCCCGGCTTCCTTCATCTCCAGGGCCTTTTTCCGCTCTCCCTCGTAGTCTTCGGTCCCTTTTGGGGTGGAGCCGGTGATCCGTTTGAAAAAGGGAATGATACCTCGCTCGGCGTTCTGCATCTCCTCTTCCGCTTCCTTGAGCGTAATCTGCCAGGCCGGCGCAAAGCCGGGCGCCTTTTCAAACATGATGTCAATGGCCCGCTGGTAGACCTGGGCCTGCCTGAGTTCCTGGCGCCCCGGTTTCTGGTTCAGGACCTGGACCATATTTTTGAGGTTGTCGCGCTCCTCCTTGAGGCGTTCGATTTCCTGCTTGCGGCGCTCGTTTTCCGCGGAATCAATCTCCAGCTTGGTATGCAGGTGCTCACGCAACTTTTTGACGTTACCGGTCAGTTCGCGGATCCGGATAATGGAGCGGACCCAGAAAAACAGCCAGATGGCCACACCCACGGCCAGGCCGCGGAAAAAGGGGCTTGCCAGGATGCTCATGTACCAGCTTGTCTCTTCCATATATTTTCCTCATGTCACAGAAAGTTAGGTGGTAAAAAAGTGTATCTGATCACGGGGATAATAACCCCGCGTTTTTCTTACCTCGGAATTGTAACCCGGCACAGGTGCCGCAGATTCGCGCAGGCGTGCTTGGCCGCTATAGCCGACTATGCGGGAAGACGTGACCGTGTGAAGACGGGGTGCCTGTGACGACCTGCCCGCAAGATGGTTTCCGGCTCCGAACCCTCTTCCTCTTTATTGAATATGGAGTGATTCGTCAAGAAAAAGAAAAACAGTGTTGCCTTGGCTCAGGTGGAGGAGCCCTCTTGGGACACAAGAGAAAACGTGACTCTTTTGGCCACCATGTCAACCCGGTCAAGCCGTACCCGGAGAAGGTCACCCATCTGGAAGACCCTGCCGGTCCGCTCGCCGATAAACTTATGGGCGCTGCTGTCCAGAATATAGTAGTCATCGGTCATCTCTGCCACGGGAACGGCGCCGCTGATAAAGGATTCCAATAATTCGACAAACATGCCAAAGGAACCGACCCCGGAGACCACGGCGTCAAATTCGTCCCCGATTTTGTCATGCAGGTACAGGGCGCTGAGACGGGATTGGATGTTGCGCTCCACGTCAACGGCGACGCGTTCCCTCCTGGACAGAAAAACAGCGGCCTCGTCCATTGAGCCGCCGTCCGGCAGCACAGCCTGTTTTTTTGTTGTGCCGCCGCGGCTGAGCAGGTTCCGCAGGACCCGGTGGGCGACCAGATCAGGG
>JAJRTB010000043.1 GCA_024278495.1 Deltaproteobacteria bacterium | reverse complement strand
TAATCAGCAGAAGACGCCAGCGCAGTCTGGGATTCTGCGCAATACGAACCTTTTTCTCCGAGAGCGGATAAAAAAGACGGCCAAGCAGTGTCGCGTGCCACCCCCTGCCGGTCCCGTTCTCACTCACGTTGTTCATCGCTCATACGGGGCAGATCAGACTGCCGAGCTGTTGCGTCAACTTCATATTCTCTGAGTAGTCAACAGGGACATCGATAACGACAACTGTTTCATCCCGGAATGCCTGTTCCAGGACGGGAACAAGTTCATCGGCGCTCTTGATCCGGTACCCTCGGGCACCAAACGATTTCGCATAATCGACAAAATCCGGATTTGAAAACTCCACGAGCCCGCTACGGCCAAAACGCCGATCCTGGTGCCACTTGATAAGACCGTAGCCCTGGTCGTTCCAGATCATTATGACCACGGGGATGTTGAGCCGCAAGGCCGTTTCGATCTCCTGGGAATTCATCAGAAAGCCGCCGTCGCCGGTCACTGTCAGCACTCTGCGGTCCGGGCAGGCGAGCTTCGCGGCGATCGCCCCGGGCAAACCGATACCCATGGCCGCGAATCCATTTGAGATAATGCATGTGTTGGGCAGTTCACAGGAGTACAGTCGGGCCAGCCACATCTTGTGGGCGCCCACGTCGGAGACAACGATATCAGCGTCACCCATGACCGTGCGCAGGTCATTGAGGATCCGTTGCGGCTTCAGCGGGTACCCCTCATCGTCCCGATACCTGTAAAGCTCTTCAAGGATACGTGTGTGAAGTGTGCCGGTATTGGCAGTTGCGTCCCTTTCTACACGATCAGCCATGCGATCAAGGGATGAGCTGATATCACCGATCACCCCGACTTCAAGAATATAACTCGTGTCTACTTCGGCGTAGGTCCGGTCGACATGAACAATTTTCTTGTCACAACGGGGATGCCAGAGATAGGGATGGTATTCAACCATGTCAAAGCCGACACAAATTACCACGTCCGCCCGGTCAAAACCGCAGACAACATAATCGTGCGCCTGCAGGCCGATGGTGCCCAGGCTCAGGGGATGGCTTGACGGGATAACACCCTTGGCCATAAAGGTTGTGGCAACGGCGATTCCGGTTTTCTCGGCAAAGTTGACAAGTGATTTTGAGGCGCCGCCCCTGACCACACCGTTTCCGGCAAGAATAATCGGGAACTGCGCAGAAGAGATGACCCGGGCCGCCGCGTCGATCTTTAAACGGCTGCACCTGGGCGGCAGCGGCCCCTGAACCTTGAGTGGACGAATTTCCTCACTGACCTGCATTGCCGCAATGTTCTCCGGGAAGCTGATAAACGATCCACCGGGCTTTTCGGCCCGGGAAACCTTGAATGCCTTGCGCACAATCTCCGGGACTGTTTCAGGTTCGAGAATCGCCACACTGTACTTTGAAACAGGTTGAAACAGGTTGACCAGATCAAGGATCTGATGGCTCACCTTGTGCATCCTGGTAGTGGCGCCCTGCCCGGCCAGGGCAATTATCGGGGCGTAATCCATGTTTGCGTCGGCAAAACCGGTTATCAGGTTGGTTGCGCCTGGTCCCAGGGTGGAAAAACAGACGCCGGGCCTTCCGGTCAGCCGGCCGTAGACGTCTGCCATGAACGAGGCTGCCTGTTCGTGACGCACAGTGACAAAACGAATGGAGCTGTCCAGCAGAGCGTCCACGACATTAAGGTTTTCCTCTCCGGGGATACCAAAGATATACTCAACCCCCTCGTTTTCCAGACATCGAACAAAAAGATGAGCTGCTGTCGGCATGAACGTTTCCTTACATTTTTTGTCGGGTTCGCAAAAAGACGCGAATCCGACGGATCAGCGGTGCAACGTGGTGCATTATCGTTGTGCCAGGCTGGCGTTGACAAGTTTTTGCGAACTCATCAATTATTGATGCCTGCCACCGTCACGGATTGATGAAGAAGTCGGCGGTGTCCCGGTACACCTGCCCGGTTTCAGCTCCAGTTTTTTTATCCCATGTCAGTATATCAGACTGTGCGGATTCTGTTACTTTTTATTTACCCTGATTGTCGGATTCGCAAAAAACCGCTGATCCGACGGATCAGCGGTGTAACGTGTTGAATTATCATTGTCCTGGATCCGTGAGCATTCATCCGCTGCCCATCTGAAAGTTATCGGTTACCGGACTCAGAACATACTCATTTCCGGACAGGCACTGTCCATGAATCACCCCGGTCTCCCAGGGTGCTGTTCGGTTCCCGTTAAAATAATTTTACTTTTACGGCCTTTTTTTGCTAATATTCGTGTAACTGATCACAGGGACTGTAATTCTGTGTTTACACTGCACCGGACTTTTGACGGACCTGTCAGCCACAGGTTCCGCTATTTTTTTGAACCAGAGAATTCTTACAAACATATTAAGTGGTTACTCATGTTAACGCTCAATTCGAAAAGCTTGCGAACACGACTCATGGTGCCCATTTCGTGCCTGGTTGCGCTCATTATCGCGTTGATCAGCCTGGCCTTGATATGGAGCGAAAAAAAGGCGTTTGACAATGTTGCGGAAAATGTCACCGTCCTGGCCGATCAGGTAAAAAGCAGCCTCAGCGCCGACCTCCGAAGCATTAGTGAACGTGAGGTGGAAAACGCCGAGCTCTCCCTGAGGACCAAGTCGGAAAGCATGGCCGAGCTGGTGGCGGGACTGTCTCCCGTCGTTATCCTGACCTTTGATTTTGATGTGCTGGATAAGTACTGTGAAGCGCTGGCGCGTGATCCGGATATCCTGCTTGCCTTTATCACAAACACGGAAGGAGACATCCTCACCACATTTAAAAATAAGGAAAACAAGGCCTTACGCAGCCTGGTGCCCGCCATAGACACGCTCAGCATCAGGGAACTTGTTGACGCCATCGCCGACAACGACCTGATCATGACAGTTACCAGAGAAATCAGCCAGGATGCTGTTCCCCTTGGCAAGGTTACACTGTACGCATCCAGGGAAAGCCTCAGGCTGCAGGCCGCTGAAACGAAACGTGCCTTTGACTCAATCGTCAACAACGTGAATACGGCTTTTCTGTCATTGAAAGATGGAGTTGCCGAACAGGTTGTTCAATCTGTCAAAAGCAGCGCCCTGCAGGCGATTTTCGCAGGAATCATCGGAATAGTTCTGCTGACCCTGTCCTTTGCCTTTCTGGTCGACCGGCTGATCATAAAACCGGTCACCATGGTTATGGATATCATCGATAAAATGTCCCGGGGACGCCTGTCAAACCGCTTGCACCTGAGTCGCGTTGACGAGATTGGAAAAATGGCCGATGCTATAGACTCGTTCAGCGACACCCTGGAAAACGAGGTACTGGCCGCTCTTAACAAGCTTGCTGATGGCGACCTTCGCTTCAAGGTAGTGCCCAAGGACGAGAATGACGCCCTGGGCAATGCCCTGTTAAGGATGTCGCGGAGCCTGACTGATACCATCAAGGAGATCCAGGATAACGCCTCCGTCCTGGCCGGGTCCGCTGAAAATCTTTCCGGCATTTCGTCCCAACTGGCGGCAGGAGCGGAGGAATCATCGGCCCAGGCAGCCAATGTGGCCGCTTCAACCGAGCAGATCAACGTCAGCTCACATGACATCAAGCTGACAGCTGAAAAAATGTCGGAAAACATGCAGGTCCTTACCGATGTAACTAAAAAAATTG
>JAJRTB010000042.1 GCA_024278495.1 Deltaproteobacteria bacterium | reverse complement strand
GTTTCCGCCCTGGACCGGGCCGGATCAGGATCATCGATGGAGACAACAGCCTCGATTTGTCTCCGATACTCACGCGGTAGGTCGAGCTGCGCTGCCCCGCGCAGGACGTGGTCCCGGTACCAGTGAAAGGGCTTGAGCCGCGGGTCTGTCCGGGTGGCGTAATAGGTGAATGCCTTAAATTTTTCCACCGCCGTCAGGACGGTGACCTGTTTTGTCTCATACCCGTTGCCCAGTCCCTCGGCCCGGTCCAGATACTGTTTCTCGACCGGGTCGATGCGGTAGAGCGCCCCCAGGACCTGATCCGCCTCCTGCCCGGTGAACAGGGCGTCGCACTTGGCCGAGTTGTCCCGGCCGATCTTGTGAAAGCAGAGCCGGTGCCGGGCGAGAACGGCGCTTCCCAGCAGGATGGCGGATGGGACCCGCCGGATCAGTCGGGCCGTGGACATGTTGGAACCATAGGCAAAATAGAGCACGGCAATCTATTGGTTGGTTTTTTCCTCTATTTCCTGCACTCGCTGTTCGGCCAGGCCGGAAACGGCACGGGCCTTGTCCAGGGGCGTTCTGATCTGTTGCGCCGCTTTCCGGCCAACCTCTGTGGTCATGGTATCGACGGGCTCCTGTTCAATCTCCTTTTCCCTGTCTCCGGAACAGGAGCAAAGCAGGAAGAGGCACAGAAACAGCAGTGCGGTTGTTTTCAGACAGGACATGGTGGTTCTCCTATGCGATTTTTGGGTTGGATCCTGCCGGAAAGGACCGGCCGCGCCACAGCCAGAGGGCCAGGCCCAAGACAACCATGGTCAGGCTCAGGACCTGGCCCATGGTCAGGTTGAGCAGGACCGTGCCCAGGAAGGCGTCCGGTTCCCGGAACAGTTCGACGAAGATCCGGAACACGCCGTAGAGAATAAGGAAGAGGGCCATAATGGAACCGTGCGGCCAGAATCGGGACTGTTCTCGCCACGGTTTTTTCCTGAGGTTCCAGAGGATGAGAAAGAGCAGCAACCCCTCAAGGGCGGCTTCATAGAGCTGGGACGGATGGCGGGGCAGGGGGCCGCCGTCCGGGAAAACCATGCCCCAGGGAACTCCGGTGATCCGGCCGTACAGCTCCGCGTTCAAAAAATTGCCCAGTCGTCCCAGGCCGAGGCCTATGGGGATGGTGGCCGCGTAGAGGTCCGCGCCTTTCCAGAAGTCAAGGTTGTGGCGGCGGCAGAAGAGAGCACCGGCCATGATGACCCCGATGCAGCCGCCGTGAAACGACATGCCTCCCTGCCAGGTGGCCAGGATTTCCATGGGATGACGCAGGTAATAGCCGGGCTGGTAAAAGAGGACATAGCCCAGTCTGCCGCCCAGGATAACCCCGAGGATGAGGAAGAGGTTCAGATTGTCAAATTGCTCTTCCAGGGTCCGCCACTTGAACTCCCTGAGCTGGCGCCTGACCAGGAGCCAGGCCGCACCGAAACCCAGGACGTACATGAGGCCATACCAGCGGACCTGGAGGGGGCCGAGCGAGACAATGACCGGGTCGATGTCGGGATAGGTCAGCATGGGCTCTACATCAGCCCCTGTTTCTTGAGGTGTACCTGCAGCACCGAGATGGCCGCGGGAGTTATGCCGGAGATACGGGAGGCCTGGCCCAGGGACAGGGGCCGGACGTTTTTCAGCTTTTCCACCACCTCGTTGGACAGGCCGGGTAACCCGTCGTACTCCAGATCTTCCGGCAGCCTTGTTCGTTCCAGTTTTTGAAAGCGGTTGACCTGTTCTTCCTGGCGTCGGATATAGCCTTCGTATTTGACTTGCAGTTCAATCTCGTCCTGGAACGGAAGCCCGGCAAGATCCCGGGCCACCGGCATTCCTGCGCCGTGGACCAGCCCGGACAGTCCGGCCAGGTTTATCTCCGGCCGCCGCAGCAGGTCGGCCAGGGACTGGGGTTCGCGCAGGGGAACGCTGCCCAGCTTTGCCAGAGCATCGTTGACCTTGGCGGTGGGCTTGAGCCGGGTGGTCTTGAGCAGGGTGATCCCTTGTTCTATCCCCAGTTTTTTCCGTTCAAAACTCTGCCAGGTCTCCGTGTCGACCAGGCCGATTTGAAAACCTGTTTCCCGCAGCCGCTGGTCCGCGTTATCTTCCCTGAGCAGGAGGCGGTGCTCGGCCCGGGAGGTAAAAAGCCGGTAGGGTTCTTTCGTGCCCCTGGTGACGAGATCGTCGATCAGGACACCGATATAGGCCCGGGACCGGTCCAGGATGACCGGCTCCTCCCCACGCACCATGCGGACCGCGTTGATGCCGGCCATCAGGCCCTGGGCCGCGGCTTCCTCGTAGCCGGAGGTGCCGTTGATCTGGCCGGCCAGAAAGAGCCCGGCCACCCGCTTGGTTTCCAGGGAGGGGGTCAGCTCCAGCGGGTCGATATAGTCATACTCAATGGCATAGCCCGGCCGGATGATCCGGGCCCGCTCCAGGCCCGGGATGGAATGGACCATGTCGATCTGGGTCTTGAGCGGGAGGCTGGTGGGGATGCCGTTGGGATAGTACTCCACCGTGTCGAGTCCTTCCGGTTCCAGAAAGATCTGGTGGCGCGGCTTGTCCGGAAAACGCATGACCTTGTCCTCAATGGACGGACAGTAGCGGGCGCCGATCCCCTCAATGATGCCCGCGTACATGGGTGACTGGTCAATCCCGGCCCGAATGATCTCGTGGGTCTCTTCGCCGGTGTAGGTGATGTAGCAGGGCAACTGGGCAAGCGGCGGCGGCCCGGTGCTGGTAAAGGAGAACATGTTGGGCGGATCATCGCCGTCCTGGGGCTCCAGGCCGCTGAAATCGATGGAGTTGCCGTCCAGGCGCGGTACGGTGCCGGTCTTCATCCGGCCGACCGTGAATCCGGCCTGGTCAAACCACCGGGCCAGTCGGGTGGAGGGCGCATCACCCATGCGGCCGGCCGGAAAGTTCTTGAGGCCGATATGGATCAGGCCGTTTAAGAAGGTGCCGGTGGCGACCACCACGGCCCGGACCGGAATTTCCTCGTCCAGGGAGGTGCGAATGCCGTGGACCCGGCCGTCTTTCAGGAGGATTTCATCCACCACGGTCTGCCGGATTTCCAGGTTTTTCTGGTTTTCCAGGATATTTTTCATCCGCAGCCGGTAAAGGAGGCGGTCTGCCTGGGCCCGGGACGAGCGGACCGCGGGCCCCTTGCTGGTGTTGAGGCGGCGGAACTGGATGCCGGTGGCGTCTATGTTTCTGGCCATCTCGCCGCCCAGGGCGTCGATCTCCTTGACCAGGTGGCCCTTGGCCAGACCGCCGATGGCCGGATTGCAGGACATGGCGCCGATGGTGTCGGCGTTCATGACGCAGACCAGGGTGCGCAGGCCCAGCCGGGCGGCGGCGAGTGCCGCCTCGCAGCCGGCATGGCCCGCGCCGATCACAACTATATCAAAAGCGGTCATAGAACGGTTGTGTGATAATTCAGGTGCGGGATATCGGGACGGCGGGAAACAGTTTCCATGGGCAATCCATTCCGTCACCGGATAGCGCCCCATTATAGATGGGAGATGGGTTATTTGCAACGGGAACCCGTTTTCGGCCGCCGGAAAAGATCTTTCCCGGTAAGGCCGTGGGCCGGCGGCTTGCAAAAGGAGCATGACTGCATTAGAACTAGCGGCAGAAATGTCGGGTCTGGTACCGGCGGCCAAAAGGTCTGGTCGGTAGTGTCTGTCAGGAACTGTTAATTGCTGAATAATAGTGTATGCGTTACGCATCCATCGCACATGTACTGGGCATCCTGCTGGCCGTGACCGGCGGGGCCATGTTGCTGCCGCTGGCCTGCTCCTGGCTGTACCGGGAGGACGACCTGCTGCCCCTGCTCTATGCGGCGCTTGTCACCATGGGCATGGGGCTGGCGCTTAAATGGCGCTATCGCCGGAACCTTGATCTCTCCATCAAGGACGGTATCGTCATCGCCGTGTTCGGCTGGATAATGGTTTCCGCTTTTTCGGCCCTGCCCTTCATGTTCCATGGGTCTGTTCCATCCTTCACGGATGGTTTTTTTGAGATGATGTCCGGCTATACCACGACCGGCGCCACCATTCTGACCGATATCGAGTCGCTGCCGCACGGGCTTTTGTTCTGGCGCAGCCAGACCAGTCTTATGGGTGGCATGGGGTTTCTGACCCTGACCGTCCTTTTCCTGCCGCACGGCGTGGGCGGTCTGCGCCTCTTCCGGGCCGAATCGAGCCCGGGCCAGGTTATTACCGGCGAGAAGTTCAAAGCCCGCAACCGCGACTCCATGGTCCGGCTCTGGTGGATCTATATCGGCCTCAACCTGGTCCAGACCCTTCTGATGATCGTGGGCGGCATGTCTCTCTTCGACGCGCTCTGTACCGCGTTTGCTACGGTTTCCACCTCCGGGTATTCGCCCCGGAACGCCGGGATAGGGTTTTACGACTCCGCTTTTATCGACTGGGTAATTATTGTCTTCATGCTGCTGGGAGGCACAAGTTTTATTCTGCTCTACATGGTCCGCCTCGGGGACTGGAAGGCGATCAGGATCAACACCGAGCTGCGCTGGTATCTGATCGTCACCTTTCTTTTTTGCGCGGGGGTGGCGTTTTTTCTGTGGCAGGATAACATCTATACCGGCGCCCGGGACAGTATCAGGTACGCCTGCTTCCAGGTCGTGTCGATCCTGACCACCACCGGTTTTACCACGGCCGATTACGAACTGTGGCCCCAGGCGGCCCAGATGTTCCTCTACGTGGTCTGTTTTGTCGGCGCCTGCGCCGGGTCCACCTCCAGCGGTATCAAGATCGTTCACTACGTTATCCTCTGCAAGTATATCTACGGCACGGTCCGCAAGATATTCTTTCAGCCCATGGCCGTGGTCACGGTCCGTCTCAATGAACGACCGGTCGAGGCCTCGGTGATCGACCTGGCGGTCTGTTATTTTATCATCAATATTTTCGTGGTCCTGCTCGGCGGCTGTTTCATGGCGATTGTCGATAACATGGATTATGTGACGGCCATGAGCAGCGTTATCTCCTGCCTGATGAATATCGGGCCCGGTTTCGGCGATGTGGGCCCGACGGAAAATTACGCCTTTGTTTCAGATGTCGGTAAATGGTTCCTGTCCTGGAATATGCTCCTGGGACGGCTGGAGATGTTTTCGGTCCTGGCTGTTTTCTACCCCTCCTTCTGGAAGAAATAACGGAGCGGTCACATGGATTTCAGATCGATCTTTTCCCTGTCCACCATTCGTCGCCGGTTGCTCTTTCTCAGCCTGCTTACCGCGACCCTGATAGTCGCCCTGATCGGTCTCTACAGCTACCAACTTGTCTCTTTCAAGAGCAAGTTGACCACCCTGGAGCGGTTTGACAGCCTTTTTCAGGAGGTCCTGGAACTGCGCCGGTTTGAAAAGGACATCCTCCTTCAGCTCGGCCGGGAATATGTGGTTAAGGCGGACCTGACCCTGCGGACAATTGAAAATGACCTGAACCGGCTGGAAGAGGAGATCACCCGCTACCTCGGCCCGGACAGTTACCGGGAACTCTACGGTGATTTTGTCAACTACCGGGCCGCTTTTGACCGGTGGTGCGGCAGCGGTGACTGCGGCACGGCGCCGGTCAACGGCGAGGAGGGGCGCGCTATCAGGATCCTGGGGCAGAGACTGGTCAAAACATCGGCAAACCTGGTCCGGCGTAAACGCCAGAATATCAGCAACGAGTTCAAGGGCATTCTCTTCTGGTTTACCTTTGTGCCCGCCCTTTTTTTTCTCTGCGGCGGCTTTCTGCTCTTTCACCAGACCAGGAGGATTCTGGCGCGACTTTCCTCTTTGCGCCGCGCCACCAGGGACCTGGCCGCCGGGGAGTTCAGGGTGATCGAGACCCCGGAGTCCTCCGCGGATGAAATTTCACGGCTGATCGGCAATTTCAACCAGATGGTCGTTGCCCTGGAGCAGAAGCAGGAGGAGCTGATTCAGTCAAAGAAGATGGCATCCATCGGCACCTTTTCCTCGGGGATAGCCCACGAGATCAACAACCCCCTCAACAATATCTCTCTGTCCACCGATACCCTGATCGAGGAGTTTCATACCATGAAGGAAGAGGAGGTCCTGGAGATATTGGACGATATCATGCTCCAGACCGAGCGGGCCAGCAAGATTGTCCGCAACCTCCTGGATTTTTCCCGGGCCGGCACCGTCGAGATGCGGCCCCTTGATATCCGCAGTGTCCTTAACAAGACTGCCGAGCTGATCGCCAACGAGCTGCGGATTCACAAGATTGTTCTGCACCGGGAGATCAGTGATGACCTGCCCCTGGTCAACGGGGATCTGCAAAGATTGCAGCAGGTTTTTCTGAACCTTATCATTAATGCCGAACAGGCGATCGGCGAGTACGGCACCGTAACCATGAAGGCCTGGGTAACGGACAAGGGGTTCGTCCGGACTGATATCTGTGATAACGGACCCGGAATCGCCGCGGAAAACCTGGATCAGGTTTTTGATCCCTTTTTCACCACCCGGGAGGCGGGCAAGGGCACCGGGCTTGGCCTGGCCATTGTCTACGGCATCGTCAAGGAACACGGCGGCTACATTGAGGTGGCCAGCACCCTGGGGGAGGGCACCAGCTTTTCCGTCTACCTGCCCCAGTATAGAGAGAACGGAACCAGGGAGCAGGAGGAAACATGATCCGCGTGGCAGTAGTAGACGACGAGGCCACGGCCCGCAAGATGATGGGCCGCATCCTGGAGCGGGACGGCTACCAGATCGCCGTCTTCGGCACGGCCCAGTCCTTTCTCCAGGAAATGGGCTCTGAACCGTTTGATATTGTTTTTCTCGACCTGCAGCTGCCGGACATGAATGGCCTGGATGTCTTGACCCATGTCAAGGCCATGCACCGTGATACCGAGGTCATCATGGTGACCGGGCACGGTTCTTTTGATAACGCTGTTGAGGCCACCAAGCAGGGCGCTTTTCACTACCTGGCCAAACCCTGTCGCAAGCATGATCTCTGCCTGATGGCGAAGCGGGCGGCCGAGAAGATCAGGCTGCACCGGGAGAACATGCGGCTCAAGATCGGGAAGGAGGAAAGCGGCGTACTCCCCGGTTTCATCGGCCGGAGCAAGGCCATGCTGGAAATCTTTGACACCATCAACAAGGTTGCCCAGGTCAACTGCAACGTGCTGCTGGAGGCGGAGACCGGCACCGGGAAACAGTTGACCGCCCGGGCCGTTCACGAACTCGGGCCGGGCAGGGACGCGCCCTTTGTCTACTTTAACTGCGGCGGCTTTACCGAGGAGCTGATCTGCAGCGAGCTGTTCGGCCATGAAAAAGGGGCCTTTACCGGGGCGGATGTCCGCAAGATCGGTCTGCTTGAGTCGGCGGCCGGCGGGACCGTTCTGCTTGACGAGATCGGTGAGATGCCGCTCACCATGCAGGTCAGGCTGCTCCATGTGCTGCAGGAGCGCCGGATTCTCAGGGTGGGCGGCATCATCCCCATTGATTTGAATATCAGGATTATCGCCGCCACCAACCGGGATCTCAAGCAGATGATAGAACAGGGGACGTTCCGGGAGGACCTCTATTACCGCTTGAATGTGGTGACCATTCGCTTGCCGCGCCTGGCCGAGCGGCGCGAGGATATCCCTCTGCTGGTTCACCATTTCGTTGCCAAGGCCAACCGGGCATTCGGCAAGGAGATAAAGGGGGTCACCCCCCAGGCCATGGAGATCCTCATGCATTATAATTTCCCCGGCAACGTTCGGGAACTGGAGAACATTATCCAGCATGCCGTGGCCTTGACCGAAGGGAATCGCCTGACTATCGAGGATTTTCCCGCCCGGCTGCGCAAACTCCATCTGCGGGATTTTTTTGAAGAAGAGCTCCTGCCCTTTGATGAGATGGAAAAACGGTATATCAGCCGGGTCCTGGTCAGGACAGGCTACAATATCAAGGAGGCCTGTTCGGTCTTGAAGATGTCCCGGACGACTTTGTGGCGCCGGATCAAAAAGTATGGATTGACCGATTCAAAGGGTTCCCGCCTCGCCCGCTGACAAGGCGGAACAGACTGAGCCGTTTCCTGGTGTCCGTCTCGTGCGGGAGTGTTTCATAATGAAACGTGCCCTGGGCTGCTGCGCCTTCCTGCTCCCTGAATATCCGTAGAGTACTCCTTTTCTTTTTCTCGTGTTTCATTATGAAACGTGAACAGCATGAAACGTGTTCCGGTGTATCCATGTGGGTTGTCCCGGACCCGGCCGGGAATACGCCGAAAAATTATCTCCCTGATACTCCGGTTCTTTAATTCTGTTTTTCTGTTTTGTCCGCCAGGTGCGGCAACTGGCATCCCTGTTGCTATCCACCCTGCGTGACGTGGGTCAGTTGTCTTGACTTGACACGTTTGGAAAACAGGACGCGGCAATGGTGCCGGGTCCCGGCCCGCCAAAGTTTTTTTCGGGCCGCATCGGGAAAGAGAAACAGTAACAGTACGAAAACGAGGGAGAAACAGTTATGATGCACATGTACCTACCCATTGCAGGAAACAGTGTCAACATCCTGCTTATCTTCGGGCTGGGGGGATTTGTCGGCCTCCTGTCCGGTATCTTCGGCGTGGGCGGCGGTTTTCTGATGACGCCGCTTCTGATGATGTTCGGCATACCGCCGACCGTTGCCGCCGCCTCCGACTCCAACCAGATTGTCGGCGCTTCCACCTCGGGCACCCTGGCGCATATGCGGTTGGGCAACGTGGATATTCCCATGGGGCTTATGCTGCTTGTCGGCGGTATCGCCGGCGGTACCCTGGGTGTCCAGGTCATCAAGCTTCTGCGGGCCATGGGTAATGCCGATTTCCTGATCGCCATCACCTATGTCATCATGCTCGGCGGAGTGGGCGGGTACATGTTCTGGGAGAGTTTGCAGGGGCTGAAGAAGTCCGGCAGGGAGGAAGACGTGCCGCAGGCTGAAACAGTCAAGCCGCGGGAAGAGAAGAAATCATTCCTGCAGAAGCTGCCCTTTCAGTACAAATTTGCCAAGTCCGGCTGCGAGGTCTCCGTGCTTCTGCCGTTGGGCTTCGGAGTTCTGGTCGGCGTCCTGGCGGCAATTATGGGCGTGGGTGGCGGTTTCATCATGGTCCCGGTCATGGTGTACCTGCTGCGGATGCCCATGCACGTGGTCGTTGGCACCAGTCTCTTTCAGATACTTTTTACCTGTGTCAACGTGACCATCATGCAGTCTTACAGCAACCATACGGTGGACTTTGTGCTGGCCGTTTTGCTGTTGCTCGGCTCCACCATCGGCGCCCAGCTGGGTACTGCCGTGGGCAAGCGTCTCAAGGCTGATCAGCTGAAGATTATGCTGGCGTCCCTGGTGCTGCTGGTCTGTGTCAAGATGATGGCCGGGCTCCTGATGGCGCCGTCCATCATGGTGGCTCTGAAGGGAGGACATTAAGATGAATATTCAAGGAAACGTATCCATGTCCCGGAAACTTATTCTATTCTTTTTCATTGCGGCGGCCGGGTTTGTCGGTCTGTCATCCGCCTGCCGGCCCGCCCGGGCGCTTGAGTTGAACCTGGCGGCCGATACCATTGACATCACCACCTTTTATAACGGCACAACCCTTGAGGTGAAGGGCGTCGCTCCCGCCGATACCGACGTGGTCCTTGAAGTCAGCGGGGCCAAGAAGGATGTGCATTTGAAGGAAAAGGGCAAGGTCCTGGGATTCTTGTGGATGAACAAGGTCGACGTGTCCCTGGAAAACGCCCCGGCCAACTACATGGTCTACACTCCGGATAAGCCTGTCGATACCCTCGTCAATCCGGCAACCGGTATCGGTTACCAGGCCCTGGTCAATGACATCGACATCACCCCCCCCACCGAGGATAAGGCTTTTGTTTTCGGGGAGTATGTTAAGTTGATGGAGAAGGCCGGGGTTTACGCAATCTATCCGGGCACGGTTACGTACGGTCCAGCCAAGGGCAAAACCAGGACGTTTTCCGCGACCCTGGTTATCCCGCCCAAGATGAGCGCCGGCACCTATCAGGTCAGGGGCTTTGCCCTGCGCGACGGGGTCGTGGCTGAACGGGCGCAGCAGGAGTTGTCCGTCCGTCTTCAGGGCTTTCCGGCCATGATTTATTCGCTGGCCTATGATCACTCCCTGCTCTTTGGTATCATGGCGGTAGTCATCGCCATAGCGGCGGGACTCGGCATAGGCGCTCTGTTCAAAGGCGGCGGCGGGGCTCACTGAGCCCAGGCCGGAACAGGAGATTGGGTGCAACAACCATGAAAAACGTTCTGGACCGGATCGGGCGTATTTTCCGGAAACGGAAGAATGCGGTTCCCTTTAAGGTGCTCTACGGCGAGTTCAAGCGTTGTCTTGTCTTAAATAACCAGATCCTTGATCTGATTGGCGAGACCAATGACAAGCTGAGCGGCGACTATGTTTTTGACGAGCACTTTATCGAGACGACCTGCCGTCGTCTGACTGATCTGGTCCGGGAACTTATTGTCGGCATCAATCACCTGACCGGCCAGAAGTATCCGGAACTGTTCACCAGCTTTCACCGGATAGAGGAGGAGATCGAGGCCGTCCTGGCGGGAGAGGTCATCCCGCCGGTCAGCGATCTGGTCCTCCCCTGCGCGGCTGTCAGCCGGGATCTGGTGGATGCGGTCGGCGGCAAGAACGCCCATCTCGGCGAGATCGGCAGCGTTCTTGGTTTGACGGTTCCGGAAGGGTTTGCCGTGACCACTACCGCATTTTCCTACTTCTGGGCCTATAACAGCCTGGAAGAACGGGTCGGAGCCTTGGTCGATGCCTGGCAACGGGGGGAGCTCTCCCCGGAGGACGCGTCCGATACGATACGACAGGAAATCATGTCCGCCCCGCTTCCGTCGTCCCTGGAAGACGCCATCCTGACCGCGGCCCGGGAGGCGGCATCGCGGGGCGGTGAGGAACATCCCTGTTTCGCGGTCCGGTCAAGCGCCCTGGGCGAGGATGACGTCTCTTCCTTTGCCGGTCAGTACCGCTCCATGCTCAATGTGTCCCTGGCTGACCTGCCCGGGGCCTATCGCGAGGTCGTTGCCGGTCTGTACAGCCGGGAAGCCATGGAGTACAGGCAGGAGAAGGATTTCAGACCCCATGAAATCATGATGGCGGCAGCCTGTCAGCTGATGGTGCCGGCAACGGCCAGCGGCGTGGTGTACAGCTATGACCCGGTTCGGCCGGAAACGGAAACTATACTGATCAGCAGCTCCTGGGGGCTGGGCGAACCGGTTGTCGCCGGCAGTGTGCCCACTGACAGTTTTGTACTGGATCGGCGGCCGCCACACCGGATTCGGGAGATTAACATAGTCCGCAAAGAGCTGAGCATGGTGCGGCGTTCCAGCCGGGGGACCGAGATGAAGCCGGTCAGGGAGGAGCAGCGAACCGTGGCCAGCCTGAACAGCCTGCAGCTCGAGGAGCTTGCCCGGATTGCCTTGCAGCTTGAGCAGTACTTCAGAAAACCGCAGGATATTGAGTTCGCCCTTTGCCCGTCAGGAAAAATTGTTATCCTCCAGTCCCGGCCGCTGGCCCTGCGGCTGGAACGAACGCCAAGGGCCTGTGATCTGAACGGTCTTGACGGCAAATATCCGATTCTCATGCGGGGTAAAGGTGTCGCCGCCATGGAGGGTGTTGCCGGCGGGCCGGTCTGGCTGTTGCGTGAAGGTCGTGACCTGAGCGGTTTTCCCATGGGCGCGATCCTGGTGGCCCGCTACGCCTCACCTCAGCTGGCGGCGGTCATCCACCGGGCCGCCGGTTTCATCACCGACGTGGGCGCCACCACCGGCCATCTGGCCACCGTGGCCCGCGAGTTCAGGGTGCCGGCCCTGTTCAACACGGAGAACGCGACTGAAATCCTGGAACACGGCCGGGATATTACCCTGGATACCGAGTGCCTGACCATCTACGGGGGCAAGGTGCCTGAGCTGCTCTATTACAGTCTGCAGGAGGAGCCGGTCGAGGATATGTATGAGTACCGGCAACTGCGCCGGGTCCTGAAGAAGATCGAGCCGCTCAACCTGGTTGACCCGGGCGGGGAGGATTTTGTCCCGGAGGCCTGCCGGACCTACCACGACCTGACCCGTTTCGTTCATGAGAAGGCGGTGGAGACGATCATTGATCTCAATTTCTACCACGCCCACCATCGGGACACCCAGGCCGGGCAACTCCTGTGGAACTACCCACTCGATCTTATCCTGATCGACGTGGGTGGCGGCATCAGCGGCGGGCATGAACAGGGGATCCGCCCGGAGCAGATCCGCTCGGTGCCCATGCAGGCCCTGATGAAGGGCATGTCCTATCCGGGCATCTGGGACATGGCGCCCATGCCGGTTGATTTTTCAAGCTTCATGGCCAGTCTGACCCGGACCATGCCGACCCGCCTCAGCAGGCCCGAGGACGTGGGCCGGAACCTGGCCGTGATATCCAGGGAGTACGCCAATATCAACTTCCGGCTGGGCTACCATTTTACCGTTATCGACGCCTATGTCTCCGGCAATATTCTGGACAACCATATCTATTTTCGCTTTGTCGGCGGGGTGACGGACACTGTCCGCAGGACCAGGCGCACCCGGCTGCTCGGGGAAATTCTCAGCCATTACGATTTCCTCTGCGAGATCCATGACGACGTGATTACGGCGCGGCTGAAACGGATGGACAAGACGAGCATGGAGCGGCGCCTCTTCCTGCTGGGGCTGCTGGTCGGTTTTACCCGCCAGCTGGATGTGAAGATGGTCAACGAGGAACAGATAGGAATTCATTTCGACAAGATCAAACATATAATGGAGGCAGACCAGTGAAAGACTCACCCACAACCATTCTCATACTTGACGATGAACCCATCGTCAGCAAGCGGCTGCAGCCGTCTCTGGAAAAAAGGGGGTACGAGGTCGAGGCCTTTACCCGCAGCGAGGACGCGCTTCGGCGTATCGACGAGAGGAGATTTGATATCGTGGTGACCGACCTGAAGATGGAAGGGGTGGACGGTATGCAGTTTCTCACCGGGGTCAAGGAAAAATACCCCGAGACCGAGGTCATTGTCATTACCGGATTCGCCACCATGGCCACGGCCAAGGAGTCGTTCAGCAAGGGGGTCTTTGATTTCCTGGCCAAGCCCTTCAAGCTGGGCGAGATCGCCGAGGTCATTGCCCGGGCCGAGGCCCGGATCAAGGGGCGCTGAACGCCCTGTTCAGGAAAAATCATTGCGAGAGGAAAAATCCATGTTGAAAACACTGCTATACATAAACGAGGACCTGGCGTCGAGTATTGCCCTCAGGTACACGGACTATCTCAATAAATTCGTCAAACTTTCCCTGTTCGTGACCCACGTCGAGGAACCGGACGACAAGGATAAGGTCGGCACCGGATGGGTACGGCGTACCTGGGAGGACGGGGTGACCTCGAGCGGCGGCCGGTTGATCGACCGGATGCTGCGCACCGAGAACATCGACTGTCATCTTGCCGGCCGGCCCAAGGTCTTTGTGGGCGACCGGGAGCGGGAGATTGTCTATGAACTGCGCAGCGGCAGCTACAAGCTGTTTATCCAGGGGTATCTCAATACGTCGGATTCGGACGGATTCTTTGAGCTGGTCAGCTCACCCCTCTGCACGGACGCGCCCTGTCCCGTCCTGGTGGTGAAAAATCTGACCATCAGCAAGAAATGTGTCCTGCTCTGCGGCGACTCCGTAGATCCCGGGATACTGGTCGAAAAGAGCATGGCCGTTCTCGGGGACTCGGCCTTCAGCTTTGACATTATTTTCTACAAGTTCAGGGAACATGAGAACCTGCAGGTGCTGGACCGGGCCGAAGGCGGCTCAACCCTCAATGATGTTGAGACGCTCCTGGCCGACGCGGGGCATAACGCGGATAAAACCACTGTGCTGGCCGGAACTCCTGAGCAGGTCGGTGACTACCTGAAGGAATACGCCCTGGTCGTTTCCACCCTGCCGACCCGGAAATGCATGCGGATGCATGTTCTGGCCAACTCGCTGGCGTCGGTCATGTTTGTCCGCTAGCCGATCCCGCCTGTCCCGTAACGGTGGCTGACCGCCTTGGGGCCGGGTATTGTCGGGAACAAAAAAGAAACGAGGAATCGTCATGAAAATATTGGTAGCGCTTGATACGCAGGAATACAGCAGAAACATTTTAAAGGAAGTCGCCCGCCTGGCCCGCAACACCCTGGCCGATCTCGTCTTTCTCGGAATCCAGGAGCAGGGCGGTAAAGAACCGGAGGCCCGTCTGGCCGAAACCCTTTTGAGATACCGGCAGGACGTCTGCAGTTACTTTGACCCGGATGAGCTGCCCTACGGTGAATTGGTCGGCCCGGGTTTTTCCGCTGTCAAGTCGGGAGGCTGGATCCTGGCCACAAACGGCATGAAAGAACTGACCCTGCGGATTGCCGCGGGTACGTCTGCCAGGCAGATCCTGGCCGTGGCTGCAGAGAGCGAAGCCGACCTGGTCGTCATGGGGTGCAACTGCACCCTGGGCTGCGAGTGGGACGGTGAGATGAATGTGCCGCTGCGGATCGCCAAGGACGCGCCCTGTTCCGTCCTGGTGATAAAGCAGCCGACCCGCGCGGACAAGATCGTTTCCATCCTGGATCAGTCTGTGGTCAGCCAGGATTCCCTGGAGATTGTCAATCAGTTGGTCACCCTCCATGAGGCGGGTCTGAAGATCGTCGGCGTCAAAGAGAAGATGGCCGGTTCCAGAATGGATGGGTTGGAGCGGCGCATGATCGAGCTGGTCAGGTATTACAACGAGCGGGAGGTGGATGCCTGGGTCAAGATGATCCACACCCGGGACGTGAAGGAATTCGTGATGAACTCGTCAAAGACCTCCATTGTTGCCCTGTGGCTGGGCAAACAGTCGCTTCTGCGGAAGCTTTTTTCGCTCAACATGGTGGATAAATTGCTGGAGAACACCGGGTCCTCCCTGCTGATCCTGCGCTGAGCCGGAGAACGAGTCTTGCCGATCCGGCAGGGGCCGAAATTGTGCCTGTGCCGCGCGCAGTCGGGGGCGCTATTCCGAGAAGAGCTTGCGGACTTCCTTGAGGTAATCGGTGTTGCAGATGACAATGGCCCTGTCGCCGCCCTGGATATGGGTGCTGCCCACCGCCGTGCTCCAGGAACCGTCCCGGAAGACACTGCCGATGATGATATGACCGGCCAGGGCCGTGTCCAGCCTGGAGAGCGGTTTCCTGGTGATGGGCGCCCCCTGGGCCGCGAGAAGGTCCACTACCTCGGCGTCAAAGCCGTGCATGTGCATGACCGAGATGACCTCGCTCTGACGGATAAAGGTGAGGATTTCGTTGCTGGCCAGGGTTTTTTTGTTGAGGACGATGTCCGAGCCGCTCCTGGAGGCCAGCTGTTCATACTCCTCCTTGTTGATCAGGGAGATGGTTTTGCGCAGGTTGCACATCGGCCCTTCGCAATCGGCGGTCATGATCTGCTTGGCCAGCATGCAGCTCATGATGTTGGTTTCGTTTTCGCCGGTGGCGGCGATAAAAGTGTCCATGTTGGGCAGGCCCGCCGCCTCCAGGACCTCCCGGTCCGAGCCGTCACCATGCAGAATCTCGGTGTTGGCCAGTTGCGAGGAGAGTTCGGCGGCACGCTGTTCATCCTTTTCCAGGAGCTTGACCGTGACGCTTTTATCCAGCAGTTCGGCCACCCGGCTGCCCACAAGACCTCCGCCCAGGATCATGACCCGCTGCCGCATCTGCTGCCTGATCCCGGTCAGCTCCATTAACCGCGGCAGGTCTTCGGTCGCGGCCATGATAAGGATCTGGTCGCCGGGCAGGATCATGTCCCGGCCGCCGGGAATGATGGTGGTCATGCCCCGGGAAATGGCCACGACCCGGAAGGGAAAATCATTGTGAGCCCGGGCTATGTCGATCAGGTTCTTGTCGGCCAGGGGCGAGTCGTCATCGATCCGGGTCGCCATCACCTGCATTTCCCCCAGGGCGATATCGATAATTTCGTCTCCGGCCGTGCTCTTGATGAGCCGGACGATTTCCTGGGCCACAAGCTCCTCCGGGTGGATAAAAAGGTCAATTTTCAGGTCCTCACCGTTGAGGATGGAATCCTCGGCCCCGAAGTGGCGGGAGCGGACCCTGGCGATTTTCTGCTTGATCCCGAACCGGTCGCCGATCATGGCGGCCAGCATGTTGACCGCGTCGTTGTCGGTTACGGCGATGAGCAGGTCCATCTGGTCGGCCTGGGCCTCCCGCCAGAGGTCGATGTTCATGCCGTTGCCGACCACGATGCGGGCATCCAGGCTGCCGTCAGCTACACGGGCGGGTTTATTGCTCGATTCGATGACTGTGACGGCGTACCCTTAATGGACGAGTCGTTTGGCCAGGTAAAAGCCGATGCCGCCCAGACCCAGGATCAGGATGCTTTCCGAAGGGGTTTCTCGTTTTCTGAACATGTCTTTCCTTCTTATCCTCGCTGAAGACGTCCGGTGGCCGGTCGCGTCAAGAGATGAGACAGCAGGGGGACGTCGTTGTCGTTGCTTGATTTAGTTCTTCCGAAGGCCGCGTAACTGCATGTAACCAGCCGTACTGCCGCCGCACGGATTCGCAGCAGCCTTGTCATGCTGTCCGGCGGGTTCCGGTCGCGCACAGATTGGGTTGATGATATCATGAACAAAAGAGAAAAACAAAGTTGCTGGCAGGATTCCGGCATGACCCGGCGGCCGGGAGGCTACCGCTGCCAGCGTATAAAGGCCCAGGTCGGCGCGTACTCGCGGTGGAGCAGGATGGTGCCGTCCGGTTCCCTGGTGGTGATGGACCGGACGTACTGTTTCAGCTTCTCTGTTTCGGTATCGCTTAAGTCCCGGAACATCCAGGCATACATCTCCACTACCCCGGCAACGGACGCGCAGGGGATTTTCCGCTCGAGGTGAATAAAATCGACAGAGGCGTGGATACCCATCCGATACAACAGGTTGACCGTGTAGATATAATCCGGCCCGGGGTCCAGGGTTCGGCCCACGGCCCTGTACGCCTCAGGGTCAAAGGGACCGGGGCCTACCCGGTCGGTAAGCGCCGCCACTCGGCGGGCTGATGCGTTCAGGCGGACAAGGGCCGCTTCAAGGTCCCTGACCGCAAGGGAGCGTGAGGCAATGGCCGCATCGTGAGGTTTGATGCCGTGCGCTTGCCAGTCATCGGTCCAGGAAAGCCGGGCGGTTGTGATGTTGGTGATATTGTTCCGGGCGGCCCGGTCCCGCAGGATTTTGAGCATGGCTTTGGAAAAGTCCAGCGCCGTGATTTTGCGGACCTGTCCGGCCAGGGGCAGGGCAATGGTGCCGGGGCCGCAGCCGATGTCCAGAACGCTCCAGGAGGGATCGGGCCGGAGCAGTTCAATAAATTTCTCCACATAGAGGGTGCCGCTGTTTCGCTCGGCAAAGGATCTGGCCTTTTTGTCCCAGTCAGCCGCGGTTTTTCCGGGCGATGATTTCCCGGCCAGGGCCGCCAGGCGCATGCGGTTCCAGTCTATGTCTTCCAGTCGCGGGCCCTGCATTTCGTCTCCTGATCGGGTCGTTTTGCAGAAAAGGTCTTGTTAAGGCGTTTCCCGCCGGTACGCTGCTGCAGGAAGGGCGGAAAAGTGTTTGACAGAAAACAGTCACTATGATTAAAATATAAAATTTTGATAAAGTAAATGATAAGATTGGCGGATTGTGTCTCAAGAACGCTCCGGCGGCTGTTTCGCAGTAACCAGTCACAGGGTAAAATGCAAAAATGTATCAAACCGTTACCTTGTAAGCGGTTGCAGGCTGCCTTGATTTTGGACAGGCAGTTCGGCGCAGCGTACTGATTGCTCCATAAGCCGGACTGATTGTTCAAAAGCGAGGCGCCCTGTGACCGCTTACGTTTCGCAAGAGTACTTTCCAGCAGAGCGCCTGTTTCGTCATTCAGTCAGCCTGCCGGGCCTGTCAAAGCATAAGAAAGGATGTGAACTATGAGTAAAAGAACATTTCAACCCAGCAATATAAAGCGCAAACGCACCCATGGTTTCCGGGAGCGCATGAGAACCCGGGCCGGCCAGGCCGTTATCAGAAGGCGCCGGGCCAAGGGCAGAAAACGACTGTCCGCCTGAGCCTGTGAAGCAGTTCGGGCTCCCCAAAGAGAGTCTTTTGCGTAAACCGCGTGAATACGCCCGGGTTTACCGGGCCGGACGACGGTTCAAGGGGGCGGGGTTTACCCTGATCGTCCTGGCCAACAGCCTGGACCGGAACCGTCTAGGCATCAGTGTCCACCGGATGATCCGGGGCGCCGTGCGGCGCAACAGGATCAAACGGATGATCCGTGAGGTTTTCCGGTTGCACCGGGAGTTGTTTCCGGCCGGAGCTGATATAATTGTGACGGTGGCGCCGGGTTTCAGCTGTGCGGACACGCCCGCTGTCCATGCGGCCTTCAGCTCACTGCTTTCCGTGAAGCGATCAGGGCCGGCATGAAGTGTCACTGTGTCGGAAAGCACGGGGCCGGGCCGGCCGGCAGGGGGAAGGGACCCGGGGCAAATCCCGCTGTTCGTTTCTGCGTCGCGCTGCTTCGGACCTACAAGCAGATCATCTCACCATTACTCCCGCCCAGCTGCAGATTTACGCCAACCTGTTCCCAGTACGCCATTGATGCCGTTCAGACGCACGGGATCTGGTATGGGGCATACCTGGCGCTCAAGCGACTTTTGCGCTGTCATCCCTTTGCCCGGGGCGGCTATGATCCGGTCAAAAGATCTGTTGAGGGACCGCAACAGCCAGCCGGGAGCGGGTCAAAACTGTAACTCCCGGATCCGGGAGAATGGTAACTGGTTGTCCGACAGGACGGCAATCACTTAAGGTAATTCATAGATGGATATGTACAGAGCCTTTCTGGCGATCATAATTTCTTTTGTTATCCTTGTCGGGTACCAGTATCTTTTCATGAAGCCGTCCGTGGAGCATCCTGCCCCGCAGCAGCAGGCTCAGGATGCGGAGACAGCACCACAGGTATCTACGGAACCGGCGGCAGGGCAGCCGGTCGTGGCCGTGCCTGTCGTGCCCGCGGTTGAGACTGTTCAGGCCGATCCCACAGCTCGTGATATTCAGGTGGACACGCCTCTGTATACTGCTGTATTCAGCGAGCAGGGGGGAGGGCTGAAAAGTTTTGTCCTGAAGGAGTACAGGAAGGAGAAGAAAGGGGATACCAGCCCCATGGAACTGGTCCAGACAAGCCAGCCTGCCGAGCTGCCCATGCTTTTTTCCCTGCAGGGTGATACACCCGGCGGCCTGCTTCGTTTTCGGGCGGACCGTGAACAGGTCACCCTTGGACCCGGTGACGGGCCCGCCCGCCTGACCCTGACCGCCACCCTGGCCGGTCAGGTCGAGGTGGTGCGCACCCTGAACTTTGATCCGGAAA
The DNA here is from genome assembly GCA_024278495.1 of Deltaproteobacteria bacterium. Lineage (GTDB taxonomy): Bacteria > Desulfobacterota > Desulfobulbia > Desulfobulbales > Desulfobulbaceae > UBA10518. The sequence continues at coordinate 11,519 of JAJRTB010000042.1, read as the reverse complement.
CCTATCTGATCGAAGATACCTACCAGCTCCGTAATGTTACTTCGGCGCCTGTCATGGTTCAGCCGGCCGTACTCCTGCATAACCGCCCCTTTCTCCATAAAAATGCAGCCAGCAGATACATGTTCAGCGGTCCGGTCGCCCTGGTGAACGGAGAACTCTCCGAGGTCAAGGGCAAGAAACTGCTGGACGGACCCCGGACCATTGACGGTTCTGTCAGTTGGGCCGCGTACGAGGATAACTATTTTATTACGGCTGTTCTTCCCGAGCCTGGCCTGGGCTCTACAGTGAAGATGTCCATTGCCGGGGAAACGGTTCGGACCGTTGTCGGTTCGGGTTCCCTGTCCCTGGATCCGGCCGCGGAAAAAAAACTCACCTATGCCGTCTATTTCGGGCCCAAGAAACTGTCTTTTTTGAAAGCGGTCGGCCATGACCTGGCCCGGGCCATCAATTTCGGCTGGTTTGACGTCCTGGCCAAACCCATGCTCTGGCTCTTGAACTTCTTCCATGCCTATATCGGCAACTATGGTGTTGCCATCATTCTGCTGACCATTCTGATCAAGGGTGTTTTCTGGCCCATTACCCAGAAGGGCATGAAGTCCATGAAGAACATGCAGAAGCTGCAGCCCAAGGTTGCCAGGCTCAAGGAGAAGTTCAAGGATGATCCGCAGAAGATGAACCAGGAAATGATGGCCCTGTACAAGACCTACAAGGTGAACCCCCTGGGCTGCTGCCTGCCCATGCTTCTGCAGATTCCCTTTTTCTTCGCCCTTTACAAGGTCCTGCTCATGTCGATTGAACTGCGCCACGCACCGTTTATGCTGTGGATCAATGACCTGTCCGCGCCGGACCGGTTGTGGATCGGTTTTGACATTCCCTACCTGCACGGAATCCCTGTTTTGACCCTGCTCATGGGCGCTTCCATGTTCCTGCAGCAGAAGATGACGCCGACCACGGCAGATCCGACCCAGGCCAGGATCATGCAGATGCTGCCCATTATTTTTACCTTCATGTTTCTTAACTTCGCGTCAGGGCTTGTCCTGTACTGGTTTGTCAACAACCTGCTTTCCATCCTCCAGCAGCAGATCATCAACCGGCAGACCAAGTCGTAATCAAGGCTTTGAGAGGAATTCCATGTCACAGATGAAAGATTTTTACAGTAAAAGCGTTGCCGAAGCCATCCGCCAGGCCTGTTCTGAATTTGGTACCTCCCAGGAAAACCTGAAAATAGATATTCTTGAAACCGGGTCCGCCGGTATCTTCGGTCTGTGTCGGAAACGCGCTCATATCCGGGTGGGGCTCAAAAAGGAGGGACGCGTTGAGACGACCGCGCCTGAACCGGAAAGGGAAGCGCCGGTCACTGATTCCGGGCCCGAAATCAAGGCTGCAGACGAACCTGAACCGCTGAAACCGCGGCGCAAAGAGCCCGTTCCGGAAAGAAAGCGCAAGACGCTTCCGGTTGAAAAAACGGTCGAGCCGCCGTCGGACGAGGCCGTTGAGGGAGTCAGGGCCGGCCTGGTGCGGTTCCTCAGCCTCATGGGCATGGAATCCGAGGTGACGGCGAGATTTGACGGTGGCCATGTCCAGTGTCACATCAGCGGCCCGTTTGAAGAGGATATCGTGGGGCCCGAGGGGCGGACCCTGGACAGCCTCCAGTATCTGCTCCGGAAAATGATGTCTCGCTCCCTGCCGGACCGGGTCAGTATTGATATTGACGCGGGCAACTTCCGGGAGCGCAGGATTGAGGAGCTGAAAAAACGGGCGGTGGAACTGGCCGAACTGGTGAAGGAAGACGGCAAGACCCAGGCCATACCTGCCCTGAATCCCTCTGAGCGAAGGGTTGTGCACGTGATCCTTCAGGATGACAAGGAGGTCCGCTCCCGCAGTGTCGGTGACGGCCTGTTTAAAAAGGTTTTGATTTACAAGCCGGGTAAGTCCAGGAAAAAGTCCGGCTCCCGCCGCAGAGGACGCCAGGGTGGCAGGCCGGCAGATAAGTGATACCATCGCCGCCATTGCCACGCCCCCGGGCGTCGGCGGTATCGGCATCATCCGCATAAGCGGGCCGGATGCCCCGGCCATTCTCCGGGCTGTTTTTACACCCGCCATACCCAGGGATAGCTTTGCCAGCCATCGCCTGTATTACGGGACCGTTCAGGACAGGGACGGTGCCGTGCTTGATGAGGTCCTGGCCGTGTACATGAAGGGGCCGCATACCTATACCAGGGAAGACGTGGTGGAGTTGCAGAGCCACGGCAGTTATCTCGTCCTGACCTCTATTCTCTCGGAAATTATGCGCCTGGGCGCGCGGCCGGCTGAACCCGGAGAATTTACCAAGCGGGCCTTCCTCGGCGGCAGAATAGACCTGACCCGGGCCGAGGCGGTCATTGACCTGCTCCGGGCCAAAACCGATTCCGGCCTGCGCCTGGCGGTCAGACAGCTGCAGGGACGGCTCCAGGAACGGATTGAAGCGATCAGGCAGGCCCTGGTCAGGATGCTGGCCGTCCTGGAGGTTGCCATTGATTTCCCGGATGATGATGTTGAACTGATCGACAGGCAGGCCATGCTTGCTGACCTTGAAAAACAGGTTGAAACACCGCTTGCGGAACTGATCAACCTGGCTGACCAGGGCAGGATTGTCCGGGAAGGGGTCAGTCTCGTCATTGTCGGTCTGCCCAATGTCGGCAAGTCAAGCCTGTTGAACGCCCTGTTGCGGGAGGAGCGGGCCCTGGTAACGGAAATTCCCGGCACCACCCGGGATACTATTGAGGAAATGATCTCGATCAGGGGGGTGCCGGTTCGTATTGTTGATACCGCAGGCATCCGCGCCCGGGCCGGGGCAATCGAAGAGCTGGGTATTGAGCGGGCCCGGCGCAAGATGCGCGAGGCTGACCTGATTCTCTTTCTGGTGGACGCGTCCCTGCCACTGAGTCCGGAGGATATCGGGCTGTATGAATCCCTGGCCGGGTTGAACCATATCGTGGTGTTGAACAAGATCGATCTGGCCGATGAGGCGGTCGTCGCCGCCCAGGAAGATTTTTTTGGCACGGTTCCTCTGGTCCGGACGGCGGCCCTCCGGCATGAGGGGCTGGACCGGTTACAGGATGTCGTGTACGAGAGGGTTGTCGGCGGTGGCGGTGAGCTGCTGCAGGAGCGGGAATCATGCGCCCCCAATGTCAGGCACCGTGGAGTCCTGCTGGAGGCCCGGGAGTCCTGCGGCCGGCTGCGGCGGGCCCTGGCTGCGGGGCTGACCATGGATCTGATCGCGGTTGAGGTACAGGCAGTGCTGGGCGTACTCGGTGAAATTGTGGGGTTGACCACGACTGAGGACGTTTTGGATCAGATCTTCGCCGAGTTCTGTATCGGCAAATAGTGTGCAATGCTTTCAGCGCTTGCCTGTTTTGTTGTCCGCGGCTGCGGCCTGCGGGGGCGTCGTCTGCCGGGTGGTGGCGGAGACTTCGCCGCTCAGGCCGGCACCCGATTCAACCGTGAGGCTGCCGGCGGTCAGGTTGCCCTGCAGGGAAGCGGTTGAGTGGACCGTCACCTGCTGTGCCTTGACATTGCCCTCGATGGTACCGTGACAGATCAGGCTGGTCAACTCCAGGTCTCCCCGGATAGTCGCGGTTTCGCTCAAGACCAGATGTTCGCCCTTGACATTTCCTTCGACCAGGCCGTCGATTCTGGCCTTGCCCTTGAAGCTGATCTCTCCGGTCACCCGCATGTCTTTGGAGATGACCGAAGAGATAACACCGCTGCCCCCCGTTGCCGGGGCCGTGACCTTGCTGGTTGTGCTGCTGAAAAATCCCATGCCTGAACTCCGTGATGACGGATCGTTTTTCCTGTTACCGGTTGACGGTCAGGGAGATGTCCGCCACTCGCAGGTACTTCATCGGATCGATTGATTTCCCGTTACGACGGATACCATAATGGAGATGAGATCCGGTGCTGCGGCCGGTATTGCCGATCAGGCCGATTACCTGGCCGCGCTGTATTTTCTCTCCTTTATTGACCAGGGTCTTGCTCATGTGGGCGAAGATAGTCTCATAGCCGTTGCCGTGGGACAAAATAACATGGCGGCCCAGGATATTGTTGCGTCCGACCTTCTTGACGATCGCATCGCCGGTGGCCCGGATCCTGTCACCGGTACGGCCCCGGAAATCAATGCCCGGATGAAAGGCCTTCCGTCTGACCAGGGGGTCGGTCCGGCGTCCGTATTTGGAGCTGATCCTGCCGGGTACGGGGCGGCCGAGGGGCATCTGGCGGATAACTTCGAGATAACGGTCGGTCTGTTCAAGCAGCAGTTCTCCGTATTGCCGTTCATCAGCGATAAAAGGGCCGCCGCTGTGGTCCGGATCGTCCTCGACCTTGATCTCAATCCCGATCTGATCCATGACTTCCTGGATAACCTTGCTTTTCTCATCCAGACGGCTGATGCTGGTCTCAAGAAGTTCTTCCCGGTCAATGGCCAGCTGGTCCCGTTCGGCCCGGGTCCGGCTGAGGACCTCCGAGATCCGGGCCAGTTTCGTGTCAAGGATTCTGGTCTGTTCAGCCAGTTCCCGGTTGGCGTGGTAATACTTGAGAGCGGCCAGGGTGCCGGAGACCAGGCAGGCCGAGGCGATAACGGCTATGACAAAGAGGTTGCGCAAGGTATTTCTGCCCACGGCCACGGCCCGGCCGTTTCCGTCCTCGCCCGTGATAATGATATGTATTTTTTTATCAGCCATGCAGAATTCTTTGTACAGTGACCTGGATCCGTGAAATACTGCGTTTCCTATACTCACATTGTCTGTTTTTTGCAATATCTCACTGATAAGCCCTGGCGCGGTGTCCCCGGGGGGAGGTGATCATCGTACGCGGTCACAGGGCGCCTCGCTTTTGCACGATCAGTCCGGCTTACGGAGCAATCAGTACGCTGCGCCGAACTGCCTGTCCAGAATCAAGGCACCCTGTAACCACTTGCAAGGGTGCGGTTTTATACATTTTTTCATTTTACCCGGTGACTGGTTGCTGATCATCCGTGGAGTTTGTGAAAAGAAAGGGAAAAGGTGGTGGCAGCGGCCGGATACTCTCCGGCCGCCGGGAGAGAACAAACTATTTGTCAAAGGAGTCGGTGAACAGCTTTTCCACGGCTGCCCGGCCCTCTTCGCTCAGGTAGCGGGTGCCCGACCCGACAAAGGTGGAGTATTTGATTGTGGGTGTGTCCTCGGTCCAGTCGCCGTTTTTCCAGGTAAACCAGCAGTTGCGGTTCTGGTCGAACACGTGCAGGGGGCGATTAAAGAGCTTGGCCAGTTCAACGGCCCAGCCGGTGCCGCCCTTGACCGACTTGTCGTCAAGGATGGTGCCCACGACAAAAACCTGGTGTCCCTTGTTGACCATGTGAAAAATGGTCTGCAGGACCTTGCGGATCTTCTCTGTTTCATAATAGGTGCGGTTCATCATCCTGGAGGCCAGCTCCATGCTGATATCGCCACGCTGCAGTTCCGTGTCGCTCAAAATGACCGGGTTCCTGTCCCTGTTCAGCCGGTGTCCGTCAAAGCTGAAAATGACCTCCCGGACCCCATACTGTTCCGCCTTTTCGCCAAAGAGGGATTCCGCGCCCTTGAGCCCGCCGTGGTACAGTGTGCACTCCTCACTTTTCATACATGTCCTCTGGGTTTGCTTTTTTCATTTTTTCCGCGCCCGTACAAAGACCCGCCATGGAGCCGGGTACCCTTCTATAGTAAGACCGCGGTGGTTCTTGTCAATAAAATCTTCATACGATTCAAAAACCATCCACCCGGTCCGTCGTTGTTCGAGAGTACTCATGGGATGACGGCAGAAGAGTTTGATGTCGACAAAGCCGGTTCGCCGCAGCCAGTTGACCAGGCAGGCGCCGGTGGGCACAAACCAGGTGCCCGGTACCTTGGCATAGGTGTTATCCGGAAACAGGGCCACGGGCTCGTCGCCGGGAATCGCCTGGGATTCAAGAAGCAGGGTGCCACCGGGTTTTAGACCGGTCAGGACGTCCCGCAGGGTGTCGACGGGCGAGGGGCGGTGGTAGATGATACCCAGGAGGAAAATCAGGTCAAAACAGTCCGGGAAGAGGGGCAGGTGCTCGACCCCGAGCAGTTCCATATGGAGGTTGTCGCATCCGGCAAAGCCGTTCAGGGTGTGAAAGGTGTAGTAATGTTGCACGTACGGGTCAAACCCCAGGACCAGGCGCGGCCGGTGATGGGCGGCCCTGAACATGTAATAGCCGTTGTTGCAGCCCACGTCGGCGATGATCTTTCCCGTCAGGGACGGCAGTTCAGGAAAAAGCCGGTTCCATTTCCTTTCGCTGCGCCATTCCGCGTCAATATCCAGACCAAAGATGTTGAACGGCCCCTTGCGCCAGGGCATGAAGCTGCGCAGGACCTTTTCGACCCGGCCGCGTTCCCCGTCGCTGATTTCGTCGGCCCGGCCGATGCGGACCACGTCACCCGAAAAATCGCACCAGGAGGCCCTGAGGGATCTGACCGACTCCATGGGTTCCCGGTAGCGTAAAAATCCCTTCTTGGGCTGGTTTACCCAGGCGTTCTTTTTCGCCAGGATCCGGTTCAGGCGGTCATGGTCGGCGGTTGGCAGATAATCGGCGTAATTCATGTAGAGGGCAGGATCCTTTTACCTGAAGGCGATAAACGAAGCAAAGTTGAACCATTGAAAAAAGGTTTCCACCCTGCGGAAACCGGCTCCCTCGAACAGCTCGATGTTTTCCCTGGTGGAACAGGGGATCAGGACGTTTTCAAGGGCTTCGCGCTTGGCGGCGATCTCAAGCTCTGAATAGCCCTGCTGCAGTTTGAACCGGTGGTACAGCTCGATAAATGCGCGGTTCAGTCTGGGCTCGTGGCTGATCACCTTTTCGCTGAAGATGCAGAGCCCGCCTTCAGGCAGGGCGTCATGGAGGCGTCGGGCAAATCCCGGCCGGGTCAGGGGACGCAGAAACTGCATGGTGTAATTGCAAAGAATGAGCCCGGCGTCGGGCAGGTCAACGGTGGTAATGTCTCCCTCGATAAAGCGGACCCGGCCGCCCCGGGCAAACAGTTTCGCCTTGCGCCGGGCCTTGGCGATCATGGCCGGGGCATTGTCAATCCCGACATAGTCCAGGTCAAGCTCAGGCAACCGGTTCACCAGTTCCAGCAGGGTGGTGCCGGTGGAGCAGCCCAGATCGTAGAGCGTTGTCCCCGCGGGGGCCAGGCGACGTACGACTTCCGCCATGGAGTCGATAACCTCCGCGTAAAAGGGGATTGACCGGTTCAGCATGTCGTCAAAGACTTCGGCCACCTGTTCGTTGAAGGTGAAGTCCCCGTTAACGGTGCCGTTCCGGTAGAGTCTGTCCTGTTTCATGGCACACTGTTCTGCTGAATCCGTGACGAAAATTTGTGTCTTTGGCAGTGAACGTATTGAAAAAGTGAAATATTTGTTTACCCATTCAACCAGACGGGTTCTCACCCGGCTTCGCCCCTCAGAGCGCCCGCCCGCGGCACATCTGAACGCGATCAGACCATGGGGCACAGGTCACTATAGCCCCGTGGTCCGATCACTTTTGTCTGCACCACGGGTGAACGCTCACGGATTCAGGATGCTGCGAGGTCGTCACGGGTCCTGGTAGGTGTAAAATAGCCTTGCTATCTTGTCAAACTGAAAGTATACAATTCGGCAGTAACTCGTCACAGGGTTTGTAACTCTGCGATTGTACCTGCCCATAATTTGCAAGTGGTCATGGGTGCCGCAGATTCGTGCAGGCGCGACCGTGCGAAGATGCGGTGCCCCTGATCACTTACGAATGCACTGGAGGGAGTGAGCATGACGAAACAGTTCTGGGCTAATCTTGCCCTGTGTGTTGTTCTCGGGGCCCTGGCCATTTTCGGGTTGAGCCGGGTCAGTACCGCCCTGACCCCCAAGGGTCTGCTGGTCTCTGATCCGCGGCCTTCTTCCGCGGCAGCGCCCCTGATGTCCGAGGTGGTCCTGGCCAGGTACCAGGTGGGCGAGGTTCAGGACCATGTCATTGAGGCTGATTTTGTTGTTCGGAACGGCTCTGCACGCGACGTGAAGAATATCAAGGTCTTGTGCGAGTTCTACGATGATCAGGGCAAGTACAGGGACCGGAAGCTCTGGCTGTTGAGCACGACTGTGCCCGCCGGCGAGATTATGACGGTTTCCTCGGCCGGGAAACGTTTTGTCAACTCCAGGGCCCGGGCCCTGGAGTGCCGGATCAGTGATTTCCAGGTGGCCGGTGAACCGTTTTTTGTTTTGAGCAGGGTCACCCCCGCTCCCCATGACGCACCCGGCTCCGGAGAAGGTCATGGCGCGTCGACCGGCCATTGAGCCGTAATACGTAATTCCTTATATTGTGAGAGAATCATGTCCCTGGCGCAGCAGGATATTCAATTTGATGAAATACTCAGCCGCTACCGCTCCGATCCCTTTGACTATGTGGATATTCATGCCGTACACGCCGGTCAGGTGCGTTTCCTGGTGGAAGAGGGGAGCGAAGTCGAGGGCGTGTCCGGTGAGTGGAAACATATCCCCGGCACCGGCCTGTTTGAGATCACCCGGGAGCGCAATGCCAAGGTGATCACTTCAAAGACCAACGGGGTGGTTTCGTCATTGAACAAAGAACTGGACGGGGAGTTTGTCGAGGCCGGTACAAAACTGCTGACCATCAAGCATCCTCTCAAGAAAAAAGAGATTATCGAGTCCATCCTGCAGGAGGTTCTCTATATCCTTCCGGCACCGGAGCGGGCCCGGTATTATTTTTCCATGGATGTTCAGTCCAGGATTAACCAGAAAGGCGCCCGTTCCGTTGTTGTTCAGCATGGTGATGAGATTATTACCATGTCCCTCATGAAACGGGATACGCCGGTCTATTACACCGGCGAGCCCGGCATTATCCATTCGGTCTATTTCAAGCCGGGCGACAGCGTGGACCAGGGAGCGCCGCTGATGGGGGTCTGTCCGGAAGAGAAACTGCCCCTGATCCGGAAGATCATCACCCGGGTCAAGGCCGAGTGGGAGTAACTCCGCCTTCCTGTTTGCTCCAGTGGTTCCTCTCCTCCTTCCGTATCCGGCATGACAGGCAAGATTTCCCTTTCGCCCCGGTTCCTGGATTCATATCGACGCGGCGAGACCTTCCGCAGTTTTTTCAAGGAACAGCCTGATCGGGTTTTTGAGCGGGTGATGCGCTATGGCGCGCCGGTAGGCTGCAGAATAGAGGTCCATGATCAACTTCCGCGCTGTATGGATCTGCTTCGGGAGCAGGTGGCGGCCGTGGGACCGGAGCAGCCCCCTTTGGCCGGCGGTACCGTGATTCTTGCCGGGAAGTTGACCGGCGGCAACGGTCGTTTTGACCGGGAGTGGTTTGCTCCGCCCGGTGGAGTATGGCTGGCCCTGGCCTGGGCCGATACCCTGCTGCCCGAGTATGGCCGGTTGCTGCCCCTGGCCGTTGGCTCGGCCTGTTGTCAGGCGGTGCGCAGTTGCGGGGTTGAGGCCCACGTCAAGTGGGTCAACGATATCCATGTGGCCGGCCGCAAGATCGGCGGCATTCTCTGCGAGACCTTCACCGGCGGCGCCGCGGCTGACCGCTATCACCTGATCGGCATCGGTATCAACGCGAACAACATCGATTTCCCACCCGATCTGCAGGCCACCGCGACCAGCATGCACGCAGTCCTGGGGAGACCCGTTGACCTGGACGGGTTCGCCCGCAGGCTGCTCGCCTTTCTCAGCTATCACCTGGGACTTGTCCATTATTGCGAGGAGTTGGAACTGCGCCGGGGCCCGGATGAGAGGGGTGCGCGACAGGAGAACCTTGTTGTCGGAACCTGGCGTCGGTTCAGTGATACCCTGGGCCGCCGGGTGATGTATGGTTATGATGTCGTGCGTGATCCCCGGTACCGTGCCGTTGCGGTTGACATTGACTCCTCGGGCGCCCTGGTGCTGCAACCGGCAGACGGCTGTCGTCTGGTTGAGAACAGCGGCGAGATTCTGTACCTGGATAGTCCGTAATTCCCCGCGTCGGCAGGCGGTGAAGGTGAGGCGTCAGTGTTCCATCATCTGCCTGAACTGGCGCCAGGAGTTGAGGTCGTTCTGGAGCAGGTACCGGGTGTACCGGTGAAGGGCACCCAGTGCCTCCATCGAATTTGTTCTATTCAACCGCAGCCGGCCAAGGTTTGTGATGTTGGTCTGCTGGGCGTGATGGAGAAATTTCATGGTCTGGATGGAGAGTCCGACAACCGCGCCCCGCAGAACGTGGCGGCACCTGTCGCAGACAACCGAACCGCTGTCGCCGTGGAGGGTGTAGGTCCGGGCGGCCTGCAACCGGCCGCCGCAAAGTCCGCACCTGTCAAAGACCGGTTCATAACCGGCAATGCCCAGCAGCCGCAGGTGAAAGAGGGTGGTGACCGCCAGGGGGTCGCGGCCGTCGTCCAGGGCCTGCATGGCCCAGATCAGCAGGGTGAAGAGGGCCGGGTCCGGGTCAAGCTCCCTGGTGAATCGCAGGGTGAGTTCACCCGCGTACATGGCGGCAATATAGCGGTCGTATGAGTTGCGCAGCGAGAGAAAGGCGTTTTCCAGGTCTGCCTCGCTGAGAAAGAGCAGGCCGCCGTTGCGGGAAGGTCGATAGTGTATCCGCAGGAGCGAAAAGGGCTCCAGCTTGTTGACAAACCGTTTTTTACTCCGTTTGGCGCCCTTGGCAATCCCTGATGCCTTACCGATATCCGGGCTGAAAAAGACGACGATTTTGTCAGATTCGCCGTGATCGCCAACGCTGAGAACAAGCCCCCGGGTCCGGCGTTCAGTCATTCTTCTTTCCTGTCCCGCTCGGTGGTGAGGTCGTCCGCCCCGGAATCTGCGGCGGCCGGTATCAGCTGTTCCCTGCCGAGCAACGGAACTGTTATGTCCGGTTCACTTTTGTCTTTGAAGAAAAAACTGAAGGGGTTCCAGGAGGTATAGAGACAGAAAGCGGTAAAGAGTACCGTTATGATCACCAGCAGGAGTCCGGCCATGGAGATTGACGAGAAACGGATCGGCTCGGCCAGTCTCTTGGGTGCCGGCAGGGCTGTCCGCTGCCTGGACCAAATGCTTTTATCCTGACCCATGCTTTCATTACGCAAGGCCAGGAAACCGTTGACAATCAGGTCCGCTTCCTGGTCAAGAAATTTCGCGTAGATGGTGAGCAGGCCGCGGGTAAAGGTGTCTGCCGGCAGGGCGGAAAAATCCTGGGTCTCGATGGCGGTAATATTGGTGACTGAAATCCTGGTAGCGTCACTGACTTCCCTGATGCTCAGCCCTCTTTCCTGGCGGAGGCTTCGCAGGCGGTCCCCGATATGCTCAATTTCCGGAGTTGTCTTTTTCTTTTTTCCGGCTCTGGGGGCAGGTTTTTTTTTCTTTCCCGATGTGCTCATTGGACCATCCCCGCCTGATTCTCAGACGTTCCGCGGATCAGAGGATTTTGATATACGCCTGATCCCTTTTTTCACGCAGCCAGTCGTTGAAACGCCGGCGCATCT
>JAJRTB010000041.1 GCA_024278495.1 Deltaproteobacteria bacterium | reverse complement strand
GGTCAACGAGCCATGTACCAGGCTCTTGGTGTCGACATGAAGCCTGGAGGAATACGCAAACTGATCGCCTGATATGTTTTTTACAAAGAATGAACAGTTTGTAGTGCCACTGGAGAAAAACTGATAGCCTAAAAAGTGATTTTATTGATAACTCAAAATGTGCAGTTAAACTTGGGTTAACAACTTCCGGGTTGACCTGCAGACCGACAAAGGGGTGCTGACCCTGGCACCCAGGTAGGTGCCGGAACAAATGGCATGGAATACATGAAAAAACGCCGGACAGCAAATGCTGCCCGGCGGCTGGAAGGAGAAAAAGAGGAGGCAGGAAGATTATTTCTTGCCGCCGGTGAGCTTTTTTAGGGTGGATTCAAGGGCTTTGACCTTTTTTTCCAGTTTCTTGATGGATTTATTGACCTTGGCGAAGTTATAGTACTGGACACCGTTGGGAGCTTCAATCGGGTTTGCGGCATGCAGATCGGAACCATAAACCCGCCAGGAATCATCCCAGTTGGCCGGATCCTTGAACCCCATCAGCCGCAGTTCAAAATAGGTCAGAGTGGAGCGGGTGCCGGTCTGGCAGTAGCCCACGGTCCTCGTGTTTTTGTCCAGCTTGCCGAAATGCTTGGCAACCGAGTCTGGTGAGATGTAGCCGGTCGCTTTCATCTTGCCGGTTTTTTTGTCCTTGACCTTGACCAGGGTGTCCAGATGGGAGACGTTGATGGCCGTTGGTACATGACCGGCCTGGATCGCGCGGGCGTCCTTGCCGATATATTCGTTCCTCGTCCTGGAATCGATCAGCTGGGTGCCGTTGCCGCCGGCAATCTGCAGGATCTCGGCCGTGGTGGCCAGGCGGGAGGCAACAACGTTGGCCTTGAAGGTTGTCGACGGTTTCATGACCGGGGTCTTGTCCAGTCGATTGCCCGCCTTGCGCCAGGCATCCAGACCGCCGTTCAGGATATGGACCTTGTCATGGCCCAGGTACTCCAGGACCCAGAAACCGACGGTCGCGTCGGCAATGGTCTTGACCCCGTCATAGTAGAAGACCACGTGAGTATCGTTGCTGATACCGACCTTGCCGAGCAGCTTTTCATATTTTGAGACATCCTGGAATACCCTTGATGTCGGGTCGCGCAGGGCCTTCTTGGCCCGTTTGCCCAGGCTGATGGCGCCCGGAATGTGGCCCTTGACGTAGTCCTTCAGGTCCCGGGCATCAACCACAACCCAGTCAGGCTTGTCGATATTGGCTTTCACCGTTTCGGCATCAACGAGCAGGTCCGGGTTTGCCCACTGCGCGGCCTGGGCGGCATTGACGAGGGAAAACAGGAACAAGCTTGCCAACAACAACCGTATCCATTTTTTTTGCATCATCTGCACCTCTCTCAAAATCGTGCTTTGTTTTTGCATGAGAAAAAAATGAATGCACTGTTTCATCCATCTGTCTCTATGCCGCTCTTGTCTTTGCCCTGTAATGAAGCAATATGCGTACCAATATGGTATAAGCCCTGGAGAGCAAAGATAATACGATGTGGCAGCCTGTGGCTGTCCCAAACGGGACACCACCGTCGGAGGTCGTGGCCGATACCGGACAGGAAAAAGGGTGCCGCCTGCTTGTTTTCTGAAGAAAACGGATACTGAAGAATGGCGTGTCGGTTGTCAGTCATAATTCCAAACAGGAACGGGGAGGAGACCATTGGCCTGTGTCTTGCCGCCTTGTTCCGTTCAAACCATGATTCCTTTGAGGTCATTGTTGTTGACGACGCCTCAACAGACACCTCGGCGGCGATTATCGAGCAGTTTCCCTGCGTCCTGGTCAGGTTTGAACGGCAGCGCGGGGCAGGTGCGGCCCGCAATCACGGGGCCCGGCGTGCCGGAGCCGGTCGGCTGTTTTTTATCGATGCGGATTGCCTGGTTGAGCTCGATACCCTTGTGCGGGTGGAGAACGCTCTGACACGGCACGGGCCTGATGCGGTCGTGGGCGGAACCTATACCCGCCTGCCCCATGACCGGAATTTTTTCAGTATATTTCAATCGGTATTTATCCACTACGCAGAGTTGAAAAACAGCGCCTCGCCTGATTATGTCGCTGCCCACGCCATGGCAATGACCCGTGAGGTCTTTGATGATTCCGCAGGCTTTCCCGAAGAGTTTCTTCCCATCATCGAGGATGTTGAATACAGCCACCGGCTCAGACGGCGCGGCTATCGTCTGGTGATGGACCCGGCCATCCAGGTGCGCCATATCTTTTCTTTTGATTCCATGGCCGATTCCCTGCGCAATGCGTTTCGCAAAAGTCGTTACTGGACCCTCTATTCACTGGGCAACAGGGACCTGGCGACCGATTCGGGAACCGCGTCCCTGGGGTTGAAGGTCAATGTTCTGCTCTTTGGTCTGCTCTGCCTTCTTCTGATCGCGGTTACCGTTCAGCCGTCCCCGACTGTCCGGTTTGCCATAATGGTTCTTCTCCTGCTGAATATCACCGTGAACCTGGGGCTGTTGCGCTTGCTGTACGAGACCGGTGGCGCCTGTTTTGTCCTGGGAGCGGCCCTCTACTATATGCTGGTCTACCCCCTGGCCGTGGGGGCTGGCGCACTAACCGGCCTGGCGGATTACCTGCGTTGTGGCCGGTGCCGGAAACCGGTGAGATCATGACCTGGTCTCCTTTTCGTCACCTGGGTTCGATAGTCCTGAAAAACAGGCCGATCCAGCTGACCTTTTTTGTAACCAGCCGCTGCAATGCCCACTGTCCTTTCTGTTTTTACCTCTCCACAGATACGGCACGCTCCGGTGCAAAACCGGAACTGTCGCTTGGCGAGATTGAGCGGATGGCGCTCTCCCTGGGTGATCTTCTCTGGCTTGCCTTCTCAGGCGGCGAGATCTTTCTGCGCCGGGATCTGGTCGAGGTGGTCAAGACCTTTTACCGCCATAATCGGCCGGCTATTATCCTGCTGTCCACAAACGGGCTTTTGCCCGAGGTCATTCGCCGGAATACCGAGGC
>JAJRTB010000040.1 GCA_024278495.1 Deltaproteobacteria bacterium | reverse complement strand
CCCATCTTCCAGAGCATGGCTCCTCTGGGAGTGTCGGCCAGGGAAAAACCAGACGGCCTTGAGCTGTCTTACAGTGATGCGTAAATAATGCCCCATGCCGGCAATGATGCGCTTGGATTTTCAGGAGGCATAATGGACCCGTTACTGCGTAAGATCTTGAAAGACCTTGAAGAAATGCGACAGCAGCCAGGCCGTCTTCTTCGCAATATGGCCGTGACCGGCATGAGGGGGTTTGACGCGCCCGGACAGCGTGTGCCTTCGGTTGATGTTTACGAGTCTGAGCTGAAGTATTTTCTCTATTTTGACATTGCCGGCGCCGATTCCGGTACCGTCTCCGTGGTGGTTGATGGTCAGACCGTCCGTGTTCAAGGGGTAAGGCGTCTGCCGGAGCAGGATTCCATCGCCTGTATCCATCAGCTCGAAATCGAAACCGGTCGTTTCGACCGGACCGTGACCGTACCCGGTCCGGTTGATGTAGAAGGAGTCGTTTCCAGGTATGTTGACGGTATCCTGACCGTGGTTCTGCCCAAACGGCAATCGCGCCCCAGGATGAACATCCAGGTGTCAACGGGGGGCGGACGATGAGCGGGCAGACCCGGGATAAGTCCGTGGACATTCAGAATCTTCCGGTTCCCCGTGAACTGCCGGTGCTGCCCCTGCACGGTTTTGTGTTTTTCCCGGGCATGGGCTTCCCGCTCCAGGTTTCCAGTGATTCGTCCAGGCGCCTGGTGGATGACGCCCTGCTGGCCGATCGCATGATCGCGCTGGTTGCCGGCCGTAACGAATCGGTCAGCGACGGGCAATCACTTTCTGACAAGGATCTGTACCAGGTCGGCGTTGTCGGATATATCCATAAGCTGACCAAGGCTGACGAGGGGTATTACCAGGTTCTGGTCAGTGGTCTCAGGAAAATCAGGATCAAAGAGTATATTCAGCGCGCCCCCTACCTGCGGGCCCGGGTTGACGAGGTGCCCATGGAGATCAGGGAAGACCGGCAGGTTGACGCCCTGATTCTCAATATCCGCAATCAGTTTCAGACCCTGGTCAAGCTGACCCAGTTGCCTCCTGAGATGGCGACAACGGTTGGCTCCCTGGCCAACCATTTCCATGCCGCCTACATGGTCGTCTCGCAGCTCAACCTGAAGGTTGAGGAAGAGCAGGCCTTGCTTGAAATACCGGATCTGGCCGATCTCCTGCACGAAACTGCCCGGGAGCTGAATAAACGGGTCGAGACCGCCGAAATGAGTCGCAAGCTTCAGGAGTCCTTTAAGAAGGACATGGACGCCAAACAGCGCGAAATCTACCTGCGCCAGCAGTTGGCCGCCATACGAAAGGAGCTGGGCGAGGGCGATGATGACAAGGTCGAAATACGGGAGCTGCGCAAACGCGCCGACGAAACAGGTCTCAGCAAGGAGGCCCGGGAAGCGCTGGACAAGGAGCTGAACCGGCTTGAGCGGATTCCACCTTCTTCACCGGAGTATACGGTCTCGCGCAACTATGTTGACTGGATTCTTGATCTGCCCTGGACCGAATCGAGCGTGGACAGCCTGGATCTTGACCGGGCGGGGCAGGATCTGGATCATGACCATTACGGCCTGAAAAAGATCAAGAAACGCATCCTGGAGTTTCTGGCGGTCAGGAAGTTGAAAGAAGATGTGCAGGGACCGATTCTCTGCTTTGTGGGACCGCCCGGCGTAGGCAAAACCTCGCTTGGTCAGTCCATCGCCCGGACCATGAACCGTAAATTTGTCCGGGTCGCCTTGGGCGGCCTGCGTGATGAAGCCGAAATCAGGGGACATCGACGCACCTATATCGGGGCCCTGCCCGGCCGGATCATCCAGAGCCTGAAAAAGGCAGGGACCAACAATCCGGTGTTCCTCCTTGACGAGATCGACAAGCTGGGCAGTGATTTTCGGGGTGATCCGTCCTCCGCCCTTCTCGAAGTGCTCGACCCGGAGCAGAACTCCACCTTTACCGATCATTACCTGGATATAGAGTTTGACCTTTCCCGGGTCCTTTTCATAGCTACCGCCAATGTGCTGGATGCCATTCCCGGTCCCCTGCGCGACCGGATGGAGGTGGTGGAACTTTCCGGATACACGGATCACGAAAAGGTGGCCATTGCCCGAAAGCACCTGCTGGCCAAGCAACTGGAAGCGCACGCGTTGAGCGGCGATGACCTGCGTCTTGACGATGATGTGATTCTGGCCCTGATCCGTTCCTATACCCGGGAGGCCGGGGTCCGCAATCTGGAGCGGGAACTGGCGGCAATCTGTCGGGGCGTGGCAAGCGAGGTTGCCCGCGGCCGCACGGAACAGGTCGTGGTGACGGTAGACAACCTGTATGATTTCCTCGGCCCGGTCCGATACTACCCGGAGAAAAAGGCCCGGACCTGGGGGCCCGGACTGGCCACGGGCCTCGCCTGGACCCCGGTCGGCGGTGTCATTCTTTTTATCGAGACATCCATGATGAAAGGGAAGGGCGGCCTGACCCTGACCGGAAAACTGGGTGATGTGATGAAGGAATCGGCCACGGCCGCCCTGACCTTTATCCGTTCTCACGCGGACCAGCTCGGTATTGACGAGAACAGTTTCGCCCGGCGGGATCTGCACGTCCACGTCCCGGAGGGCGCTATCCCAAAGGACGGCCCGTCCGCGGGCGTCGCCATGGTGTCTTCCCTGGTCTCCGTTATAACCGGCAGAACAGTCCGGCAGGACGTGGCCATGACCGGCGAGATCACCCTGCGCGGCGACGTGCTTCCGGTTGGCGGAATCAGTGAAAAGGTGCTGGCCGCGCTGCGGGCCGATATCAGGGAGCTGGTCCTGCCCGCCCTCAATGAAAAGGATGTCCTCGAGATTCCTGAGGACGTCCGGGAGGGCGTAGTGTTTCATTATGTTCATACCATTGCCGAGGTACTGGACCTGGTGCTTGATAACTGATCCGGCCTGAACACAGTCACACTGTGGCTGATGCCGCCGGTTGCGTGACGGAAACGTTGCGCCTTGGCGCATAATTCTTTATAGGGTTCTTGTAAACCGTAGTTCGTGCCCGTCCACAAATGGTATTTTTGCCCGATCTCTGCGTTGCATGAAAAAACTTTATCCCCGGAATATCTCGTATATGCCTGCGGTAAAATTTTTCATGCGCCCTGACCTCGAACAAAAAACCTCATTTCCGGACAGGCACGGGTTCAGACGGCCGTGACATTGCGGTAAATCCCGCTTTTGTTGTTCCGCGAGGGGAGATTCAACTGTATACAAGCGCGGCGTGTATCATGGTTGCCCGGGTGAGCTGTGCTTGATTCACCCGCTAAACCATGCGTTGCCCGGTACGGCAAAAAAGAGGAAAAAGAGAATGCTTGGTTGGTTCAGGTCAAAAAAAAGAAAAAAAGAGAAGAGCGAAGAACCCTTTGAACAGGAACGGGAGCCCGGATTCGAACCGGTTGGCGCCGGGGGCGCTGCCGCAGGATCCGACACAGCCCTGACAGAGGAGCCCTCAGCCGGCCATGAACCGGCAGAAAAACCTGTTGATATAGTCGCTACAGAGGAGAGCGCGTCTGAGGAGCCGGATCCTGTTCGTTTGAAAGGCGCGGCATCAGCTGAAGATGAGGAGGCTGAACCTGAACCGCCTGCGTCAGAAAGCGGCCCTGTTTCTCTCTTTGGCCGGTTGCAGGAACGGTTAAGCAAGACCAGGAAGTCGCTGGTCTACCGGCTTGATGCCCTTTTCCTGGGCAGAAAAGAGATTGATCAGGAGTTGTATGACGAACTTGAGGAGATCCTGATTACCGCGGACATGGGAGTGGGAACCACCCAGGATCTCCTCGATGATGTGCGCAGGGAAGTCAGGCGCAGGGACCTGACGGATCCAGGGCTCCTGAAGGATGTGCTGCGCCGCAAGATCCGCGGGTACCTGGCCGGGGACGACTCGAACGCAGACCTGCAGCTGCCCCGGGAAGGCCCTCTGGTCATAATGGTTGTCGGTGTCAACGGGGTGGGCAAGACAACCTCCATCGGCAAGATCGCGGCTAAATTCGTTCGTTCCGGCAAGTCGGTTCTGCTTGTCGCGGCCGATACATTTCGCGCGGCAGCGGTTGAACAGTTGAAAATATGGGCCAGGCGCTGCGGGGCCGATATAGTGGCCCGGGATCAGGGCGCCGACCCTTCCTCGGTTGTCTTTGACGCGATCGAATCCGGCCGGACCCGCAATGTCGATGTCATTATCGTTGACACGGCAGGACGACTCCATACCCAGGTCAACCTGATGGAGGAACTGAAAAAAATCAAGCGGGTTATCGGTAAGAAGATGGAGAACGCGCCGCACGAGGTGATGCTGGTGCTCGATGCGACCACCGGTCAGAACGGTATTTCCCAGGCCAGGCTTTTTAACGACGCGGTCGGGGTGACCGGCATTACCCTGACCAAGCTGGACGGCACGGCCAAGGGCGGGATTGTCATCAATATTTGCCGGGAGCTGGGCATTCCGGTCCGTTTTATCGGAATCGGCGAACAGGTTGATGATCTGCGCGACTTTGATTCGTCCGAGTTTGTTGACGCCCTGTTCAAAAATGATGACAGCGGTGTCGGTGTCAGCCAATAAGGTAACTCGTCACAACCACCGCATCTTCGCACAGGCGCTCGTGCCCGCATAGTCGGCCATAGCAGCCAGGAACTCCTGCACGAATCTGCGGCACCTGTGCCAGGTTACAATTTCGAGGTAATGAAAACACAGGGGTGGCACCCCCGTGATCAGATACCCAATAAGGATCACAGTTCCCATGCAATATCACTATCAGCGACACAATCAGCCCGGTTGCGGCGGCTGTCTCCTGATCACAGCCCTGATTGTGCTGGTGACCGGCGGCGCGCCGGCCCTGTTCAATTTCCTGGGTTTTCTGCTTTTCTCCGGCCTTGTTCTGCTAATCCTTCCCTTTGTCGCGTTCTGGCTGTTCAGCTATTACGTTCGCAGCAGGATCAGCAGCTATGAGGCATCCCAGACCGAAGCTCATAACAGGTTTGTCCAGCTCCTGGTCAACATCCTGGTCAAGATCGCACAGAGTGACGGCCATTTTACCAGGGCCGAACTGCAGACCATGCTCAATTTTTTCCAGTATTCACTCAACTATGACCAGGACCAGATGTATTGGGTCAAGCAACTGATCAGGGATGCCAGGGACAACGAAGAGTCCATGGAAAGCCTGCTGCTGGATTTCAGAAACACCTTTGCCTATGAACCGCGCCTTATCCTGCTTGACCTCATCTTTCAGATTATCTACCTGAAGCAGCCGCCGGTCGCGGGCGAGATCGAGCAGGCCAGAAAAATAGCCGTCTTTTTGCAGATAAACGCCTATGATCTGCGGAACATAGAGGCTAAATTCATGTACGGCGGCCGTGCTGGCGGTGTTGGAGCGCGGGAATCGGAAGAGCAGTATTACGCAGTCCTGGGACTTGAGCCCGGGGCTGATTTTAATGAGATTAAAAAGGCGTATCGCAAGCTCAGCATGCAGTATCATCCGGACAAGGTGGGGCACCTGGGCGATGAGTTCAAAAAGGTCGCCGAGGAGAAGATGAAGGAAATAAACATGGCCTATGATTTTTTCAAAAAGAAGTTTAATACTACCTGATTACTTACAAATTATGGGCAGGTAAAATCGCAGAGGCACAAACCCTGTGACGAGTTACATGGCGTCGCACATCGTCCCCGGCAGCCACGTTGACCTAAATATTTTTCGCAGCAGCGGCTGACTCACCACGGATTAAGGACTTTGGGCAAAACCGGTACAATTCAACAGACAAATGCATGAGAGGGAAAAATGACTGTAGCCAAGAAGATGCAGGAATTCGCCGAAAAATCCTCCTGGATCCGGAAGATGTTCGAGGAGGGCGCCAGGATGAAGGCCGAGTACGGGGCGGAGAATGTTTTTGATTTCAGCCTCGGTAATCCTGACGTGCCGCCGCCGCCAAAATTTTCAGAGGTTCTGCTGGAACTCGCCCGGAATGACAAACCGGGTGTCCATGCGTACATGCCGAACGGAGGCTACCCCTATGTCAGGGAGGCCCTGGCCCGTCGCCTTTCTGAAGAGCAGGGCGTTGAGATTGACCAGGGTGACGTGCTTATGACCTGCGGAGCTGCCGGCGGTCTCAATGTGTTGATGAAGGCCCTCCTTGACCCGGGCGACGAGGTGATTATCCTGGCGCCCTTTTTCGTCGAGTACATGTTTTATATCGACAACCACGGCGGGACCGCCAGGGTGGTCCAGACCGACGCGGAATTTGGTGTCGATCTTGACGCCCTTGAAGAGGCGCTCAATGAAAAGACCAAGGTTGTCCTGATCAACAGTCCCAACAACCCCACCGGCCAGGTGTACAGCCGTGAATCGATCATGCGGCTTGGCCGCTTGCTGGACAGTTATTCGGAGAGGTACTGTTCGGCCATTTACCTGGTATCAGACGAGCCCTACCGCAAGATCGTTTTTGACGGAACCGAGGTGCCCTCAATCATGAAGGCGACCACACGCTCCATCGTGGTGTCTTCCTATTCAAAGGACCTGTCCCTGCCGGGTGAGCGCATCGGGTACCTGGCTGTTCATCCCCTGGCAAAAGCGAAGGAAACTCTGCTTGACGCCCTGACCCTTGCCAACCGGATCCTCGGCTTTGTCAATGCCCCGGCCCTGATGCAGCGGGTTGTGGAGCAGTTACAGGACGTCAGCGTGGACACCTCCATCTACGAGGCGCGGCGCGAAAAGTTTTGTGCCGTCCTTGACGCGGCCGGTTTTTCCTATGTCAAACCCAAAGGCGCCTTCTACCTGTTTCCCAAGTCACCGGTTGATGACGTGGAATTCTGTCGTATCCTGCAGAGACACAAGATCCTGGCCGTGCCGGGCCGTGGTTTTGGGGCGCCGGGCTACATCAGGCTGGCATTCTGCGTGGAGGATGACGTGATTGAACGCTCTGCCGAATCCTTTAAGGCGGCCATGGCAGAGAGGCAAGGGAAGGATAACGATTGAGAGCCTGTATCCCGCAGTCCCGCAAGGACCGCGGGATACGCGTTCCGACGGCTTATTGCATTGCCGCGGCTTTCTTTTCCAGCTCTTCGGCCTTTGTAGCAGCCGTCTCTATTTCATTGTTAACGGCAATAAACCGCTCGTTGAATTTTTTTATCTTGCGGTTATTTCTTCTTCTCTTTCTCTTGGTCCCTGATTTGGCCTGCCATTCCTCTATTTCGGCCTGCAGCGCAACTCCTCTCTGGTACGCTTCTTCCTCCTGTTTACGATATGCAGCCGCCTGATCAAGCAAACGCTGTTTTTCCGGGCTTATCGTGACCTGTGACGGGCTCGGCGGAACCACCTGTTGTGCCGACTTCTTCTTGTTTTTCCGGACCGGATCATGGGGGACCGGGCTGACATCCAGGACAACCGCTCCGGCAGGTGGCGGCGCATCCGTAATATTAAGAACACCCTGCTCGTCTTTCCATGTGTAGATGGCTTCGCCGGCAATGCTGAACGTTACCACACAAAAGATGAGCGTGACTGCGACGGCAAGAGAGCGCATAAAGGGCCTCCTCATTGATCAGTTAGCGTTGCCGAATCAGTGACAACTGTGAAACCAATATACTGTATTTATATGGTAACAGCTCCGGATGCGCAAGTTCCATCTTCAACTCCGGTCTGCCCGCCGGACTATATCGCAGAGCTCAAGGGCGTAGGAGCTGATCTTGTGCCTGTCCTCTCCCTCGAGCATGATGCGTATCACCGGTTCGGTCCCGGAGCGGCGAATCAGAATTCTTCCCCGCCTGCCGAGTTTTTGTTCAATCCGGGTGATGGCGTCCGGGAAACCTGGAAT
>JAJRTB010000039.1 GCA_024278495.1 Deltaproteobacteria bacterium | reverse complement strand
GGGAAAAAAGCTGGGGGTGCTGGCCGTGACCAGGGGTGGTCGCCGTCTGGCCCGGGTCCTCGCCGAGGGGCTCCCCGGGGCGGTGATCCTGGAAGAGGAGTTCACGGTGGCTGAGAAACTCGCCCGGGCCTGGCCGGAATATGATGGTCTTGTCTGTGTCATGGCAACCGGGATAGTTGTCCGGGCCATCGCGCCCCTGCTGCGGGACAAACAACGTGATCCGGCGGTGGTGGTCCTGGACGAGAAGGGGCGCTTTGCCGTCAGTCTTTTGGCCGGCCATGTCGGGGGCGGTAACGATCTGGCGCGCAAAGCGGCCGCCCTGACCGGCGGCCGGGCCGTGATTACCACGGCCTCTGACACCCTCGGCCTGACCGCGGTGGACCTCTGGGCCCGGCAGCAGAATTTGAGGGCGGCCGACGCCCCGGGCCTGGTCCGGGCCGCCGCCGACCTGGTCAATACCGGGACCTTGCGCGTCTACAGCGAGGTTGAAGGCCCTTTGCCCGTGGATTTTCAGCGGACCGTTGAGCCGCAACGGGCCCGGGTCGTCATCTCGTGCCGGGTCGACTGGCCGCCGGACCGGCTGCTTCTGCATCCCCCGCAGCTTGTCGTGGGGATCGGCTGTAACAGGCATACGCCTGAAAAGGAATTTGAAGCGGCCCTGGCGGAGCTGCTGGCCAAACATAATCTGGCCCGTCAGTCCATAGTGGGGCTCGCCTCGATTGATCTGAAAAGCGATGAAAAGGGGCTGCTGGCCTTTGCGGCGGTAAACGGCTGGC
Organism: Deltaproteobacteria bacterium; assembly: GCA_024278495.1. Taxonomy (GTDB): domain Bacteria; phylum Desulfobacterota; class Desulfobulbia; order Desulfobulbales; family Desulfobulbaceae; genus UBA10518. The sequence continues at coordinate 5,369 of JAJRTB010000039.1, read as the reverse complement.
CGGTACAGTTTTTTCAGGCGGACGAGTTGAACCGGGTTGCGGGTCTCCCGTCCTCCGAGGCCGTTTTCAGGGCAACCGGGGCCGGGGGCGTGGCCGAACCGGCGGCGGTACTGGCCGCCGGAACCGATAATCTCATAGTCAGGAAGGAAAAATGGAAAAATGTCACCCTGGCGGTGGCCCGGGCCGATTATACGTTGTCGGCACCGGACCCGGCCGTCTCGAACATATGACCCCGGCGGCCCGAACCGCCATAGAACACAGCGATATTATCATCGGCTACAAAACGTACCTGGACCTGATCGACGAGCTGCTTGCCGGGAAGGAGGTGGTGGCCTCCCAGATGATGAAGGAGGTGGACCGGTGCGGCCGGGCCATTGAGCTGGCCGCGGCCGGGGAGACTGTCGCCCTGGTCTGCGGCGGCGATCCCGGCATCTATGCCATGGCCGGGCTGGTCTTTGAGATGCTGCGCAGCAGGGACCTGGCCGTCGCGGTGGAGGTGATCCCGGGGATTGCCGCTCTGAACGCCTGTGCCGCCCGGCTGGGCGCGCCGCTCATGCATGATTTCGCCGCGATCAGCCTGTCTGATCTGCTCACGCCCTGGGAGGTCATTGAAAAAAGGGTGCGGGCAGCGGCAGCGGCCGATTTTGTCCTGGTCATCTATAATCCCCGGTCGCGCAGGAGGGTCGAGCAGCTGGTGAAAACACGCGATATCGTCATGGCGGTGCGCGGTCCCCGGACGCCGGTGGGGATAGTGACCGGGGCGGCCAGGGAAAACGAGCGGGTGGAGCTGACCACCCTTGAGCAACTCACGGAATGCGAGGTCGGCATGCAGTCCACCGTCATTATCGGCAACTCGCAGACCTGCTGCTGGCGGAACCTGATGATAACACCCAGGGGATATGCGGGAAAATATGCGGTGTAGAAGGCGTGTAACCCGTTATTATTCCGTTGAGGGTATGGGGTACTTTTGACTTGACCGGTCCGTGTTTCCCTATTACAGATATAGTCGTACATTTCCAGGTGCCGAGATCGGCCTAACAGGGAACCCGGTGCAAGTCCGGGACGGGCCCGCCGCTGTGATCCCGCCCATCCGCAAGGAAGGGAACCCTTTCAGCCACGAGTTGCCACTGTCCGCTTCGGGACGGGAAGGCCGCTGAAAGGGCGGGAGAGTCAGAAGACCTGCCTGGGAACATGTTTGCCTGACCCCGTGGACAATGGTTCAGGTATTGGTATCTGTGGGAAAATCAGGGACCCCGGATCGATTCATATCGGTCCGGGTTTTTTCGTTTCGGGCCGGAAACTGATTATCTGCCCATGAACCCGTTGTCCGGGTGAAACATGGGTGGAAGGGAGGACGACAATGAGACGAAAAGTATATGGAATCAGCGCGTTGATGCTGGTAACGGCGGTGATGGGGCCGGCTGTGTTGTACAGCGCGGACAACGTCAGTGTGATGGATGAGGTGGTGGTCACGGCAGGCCGCATTGAGCAGCCCAAAAAGGATGTCACCGCCAACATGACGGTGCTCGGCCGCGAGGACATCGAGCAGGCCGCGGCCAGTGACGTGGGTGAGCTGCTGGCCCAGCTCGGTCTCGGCCATATTCAGAAGTACCCCGGCGCCCTGACGTCCATCGGCATCCGGGGTTTTCGCACCGATACCCACGGCAATGACCTGCAGGGCCATGTCCTGGTTCTGCTCGACGGCCGCCGGGCCGGGACCGGCAACGTGGCCAAGCTCCTGACCGCCAATGTCGAACGGATCGAGATCATCCGCGGCCCCGGCGCGGTCCAGTACGGCTCCAGCGGCATCGGCGGCGTGGTCAATATCATTACCCGGCGCGGTACGGCCAACTCGGCCATGGTCGAAGCGGGCGGCGGCAGCGCCGATACCTACGCCGGTACCATCGGGGCGACCATGCTCAAAAACAATTTTGATTTCGCCGGTACCCTGTCAGCAATGACCAGGGGCGATTATGAAACGGGTGGCGGCGATGAGTACGGGAACACCGGCTATGATCTCAAGACCGGGATCAGCATCAACGCCGGCTATTCCTTTGCCGAGGGCAACCGGCTGGGCATCACCTACACCGGATACAAGGTGGATGACGCGGGCAATCCCGGCTATATCGATACCGTGGACCTGGACGATTTCTCCGACAAGAGCAACTACTCGGTCGATCTGCGCTACGACGGCCGGGACGCGGGCGGTACCTTCAGGTGGATGGCCCGCTACTTCTTCGGCAGGGATGAGAACGAGTGGAGCTACCCGAGCGCGTCCAACCCGGATGGCTGGGATTTTGACACCACCTCGTCCAATGATACGGATCAGCAGGGCGCTCAGGTCCAGGCCAGCACCACCTTTGGACCCGCCACCCTGACCGCAGGTTTTGACTGGGTCAGGTATGACGTGGAAAATTCCTGGACCCCGGCCGAGACCGGGTACTCCAATCCGGCCCTGTTCCTGCTGGGCAAGGCGGCCCTGCTGGAAGATACGCTTATTCTGACCGCAGGCCTCCGCTACGACTGGTACGATGTCGAGGTGGTGCGGCCGGCCGGTCGGGATGAATCAGACAGCCATTTTACCCCGTCCATCGGCCTGGCCTGGCTGGTGACCGACGGCCTGAAGCTGCGGGCCAGGTATGCCGAGGGCTTTGTCATGCCGTCCGCCGAGCAGCTGGCCGCCGATTACTGGAACTGGGGCGCCCGGACCGTGGGTAACCCGGATCTGGATCCGGAGACCTCCCGGACCTATGAGGCCGGTCTCGATTTTGGCCAGGGCGGTTTCAACGGGTCGCTGACCTATTTCATCACCGATTTTGACGACAAGATAACCACCTCCTACCGGATGGACGGCTCCCAGACCTGGGTCAACCTCGGTTCCGCCTCCATCGACGGACTGGAACTGGAAATGTCCTATGATATCGGCGCGCCCCTGGACCTGCCCCTGGAGCTGCGGCCCTATCTGAACATGACCCTGCTGACAAGGTACGAGGACGACGCCACCGGCGAGGACCTCCTCTATATCAGCGGCACCAACTTTTCCGCCGGTCTGGTGGTGGCGGACGGGGCAGACTGGTTCTGCCGCTTCAACGTGGCCTATACCGGCAGCCAGAACGTTACCGACTGGCAGTCCTGGGCCTGGCCGACCCCGGTGGTTGAGATGGACAGCTTCGTGGTTGCCGACCTGGTCGCTAACTACCGCTTCCTCAAGAGCGAGCAGTACGGTAACTGGTCGGTGCGCGGTGAGATCCGGAATCTTTTTGACGAGGACTACGCCTATGTCCTGGGCAATCCCATGCCCGGCATCGAGTTCTTTGCCGGCTTGCGCTGGGAGTATTGAGGGAGTAATAGTATTTCCTGCGGCGGTTCTTATGACCGCCGCAGGATTTTTCCGCAACGGTTGACAGGGGAGGAACGGCGCTATGCATGCGTGGGAGGTGTTTCAGAGCGGTGGCCCGGTCATGTGGCCGCTGTTGGCCTGTTCCGTTCTCGCCCTGGCCGTGATCATCGAGCGGACCCTGTTCTGGCTTGGAATGCGGCGCCGGCGGGACCGGCGGCTGGCCGGCGAGATCCTGGACCTTGCCGCCCGGGGCGCCTGGGACGAGATCCGGGCGCGGACCGGGGAGAGCGATGACTGCGTTATCCGGGTCCTGGTCTCCGGCATCCTGCACCGTGATTTTGACATGGCCCGGGCCATGGAGGCCGAGGCCGAGTCCCGGATCCGCCGGATGCAGCGCTTCATGGGCGTGCTGGACACCATGATCACGGTCAGCCCGCTCCTGGGTATCTTCGGCACCGTGCTGGGGATCATCACCTCGTTCAAGATGCTGGGCATGGCCGGTATCGAGGATCCCAGGGCCGTGACCGGCGGCATTGCCCAGGCCCTGGTCACCACTGCCGCCGGGCTGGGCATCGCCATCATGTCCGTCTTCCCGTACAACTATTTTAACAGCCGCATTGAAAAGGCGGCCCACGAGATGGAGACCTATGCCACCAGCCTGGAGCTGGCCCATGAGCGTTATGCCGCGGCCCGGGAGGAGCATGGATGAGGCTTAAGCGTCGTTTCCGGGGCAGACCGGCCCGCATCGAGATGCTGCCGCTCATCGATATCGTCTTCCTGCTCCTGGTGTTTTTTATCTACGCCATGCTCTCCATGGCCGTGCATCGGGGCATGGACCTTGATCTGCCCGACTCGGCCCGGTCCGTGCAGTCGCCGGAGACCGGGCTGTCGGTTTCCGTCACCCTGGAGAACGGCGCGATCCGCCTGTATCTGGACCGGGAACCGGTCGGTCCGGCCGAATTTGAAGAGCGGTTGCGCCGCTGGAAGAGCGGTCGGGACGGCGAGGGCGAGGTCCTGCTCTTTGCCGACCGGGCAGTCTCGTATCAGCAGTTGTACCGGGTGCTGGATAAGATCAACGCGGCAGGGATCACGGCCATTTCCCTGCAGGCCGAACCCCGGAGATGAGGGGTGAGGCGGCTCCTCTGGGCCCTGGCGGCTGCCCTGGTCGCCCACCTGCTGTTGTTGCAGCTTCGGCTGCCGGAGAGTGATACGCCGGAGCTGGCTCTGACCGGATCCGGCCGGGTCAGCGTGCGCCTTGCTGCCGCACCCGTGCCGATAGAGGAGGGGAGCAAAAAGGAGCCGGAGGTTGAACCGACACCGGAGCCCGAATCTGAACCGCCGGAGCCGGTTGAGCAGGTTACGGTCGAGTCACCCGGGGCCGTGGAGGTTCCGACCGAGCCCGGGGAAGCGGTAACGACCCGGGAGGAGGCGGTCCAGGTGATTGAGCCCCAGGCTGAAAAGGTGGAACCGAAACCTCGGAAGAGGAAAACACCTCCGGGCGAAACTACGCAATCCGGGCAGGTGGCGGCGGTTCAGGCGGATGCGGCCGAGGGAGCCATGTATCAGGAGACCCAGGCCCTGCAACCGGCCCAGCCCCTTGCCGTGGTTAACAAGCCGCCGCGGTATCCGCCCCTGGCCCGCCGCCGGGGCTGGGAAGGAACCGTGCTTCTGGAGGTCGAGGTGGCCGGGGACGGCCGGGTCAGGACGATCCGGGTGGCGCGTTCCAGTAGCTATTCCCTGCTGGACCGGGAGGCTGTACGCGCTGTCAGGACCTGGCGTTTTACACCGGGCAGTCAAAACGGTGTCCCGGTCGCGTCAACCGTTCGGGTGCCGGTCCATTTTATGCTTGAGGATAACTGATGTTCCCCAGACGCGTATTTTTTCTTGTCATCCTTCTGGGTTTCTGCCTGATACCGGGAATAATAGAGCAATGCGGGCAGATTCTGAAATTCCGGGAATTTCGGGGACATGTACCCGTTACGTGTCTCCGGAATTCCGGAATTTCCGGGACAGCCCGTGCCGCCGGGAT
>JAJRTB010000038.1 GCA_024278495.1 Deltaproteobacteria bacterium | reverse complement strand
GGGAAAGTCGATCCGCATTGGGATGCTTCTCCACGCAGACAATTCGGGCTGTAACGATCCCTTCAAGGCCCGCGGCCAGATCGACAACCGCGTCAACCTCCAGCCCCAGCATGGTCAGGGCCTCGGCGATCTGTTCAGGCTCCAGTCCATCCAGGGAAACATATTCACCGAGCCATTTCAGGGTAAACTTCATCTTCTCAGCTCATCAGAGCGGTATTGGTGATAAATAGAAGACTAGAACCGCGCCAGAAAACGCAGATCATTCTCGTAAAAAAGGCGGATATCGTCAATTCCATACTTGAGCATGGCAATACGTTCCACACCGAGACCAAAGGCAAAGCCACTGTAGGTATCGGGATCATAGCCGACCCTTGTCAGGACTTCAGGGTCGATCAGGCCCGCGCCAAGTATCTCGATCCAGCCGGTCCGCTTGCAGACGCGGCAGCCGGCGCCGCCGCAGATGACGCAACCAATATCCACCTCGGCGCTGGGTTCTGTAAATGGAAAAAAACTGGGCCGAAACCGCAGGGCCAGGTCCTTCCTGAACATACTGCGCAGAAAGCTCGACAGGACACCTTTCAGATCGGCAAAGGAGACCCGGCGGTCAACCAGAAACCCCTCCACCTGGTGGAACATCGGCGTATGGGTTATATCAGAATCACAGCGATAGACCTTGCCCGGCGCTATGTAACGCAGGGGGGGATCATGTTTTTCCATGATTCTGGCCTGCATCGGCGAGGTGTGGGTCCGCAGCAGTATGGATTCAGACACGTAAAAGGTGTCGTGCATGTCGCGGGCTGGGTGATGCTCCGGAATATTCAGGGCCTCAAAATTATAATGATCGAGCTCCACATCCGGGCCTTCGGCCACGGCAAAGCCCATGCCCTCGAAGATGGAGCACATCTCCTCCATCACCTGGGTAACAGGGTGCAGGGTCCCCAAGGGCTGCCTGCGGCCGGGAAGAGTAAGATCAAGCCGGGCGGCAGGTATTTCCCGGGCAGTCGCAAGGGCTTTCTTTTTCAGGTTGAACTGCTCCTCAACCTTCCGCTTCACCTGGTTGGCAAGCCGGCCAAGACGTGGCCGGTCTTCCCTGGAAACCTGTGCCAGGCCGCGCATGATTGACGACAGGGAGCCCTTCCGCCCCAGGTACCTGACGCGAAAAGATTCAAGCCCGTCTTCACGCTCTATTTCATTAAGAGCGGCAACCGCCTCCTGCTCAAGTTTACGCAGTTCCTCTTCCATCACTCCCTCAGGAGGATGCGCCGCTTACCTTTACAACTTCTGCAAAGGCATTGGGATCGACGATTGCGAGGTTGGAGAGGACCTTCCGGTCCAGCTCTATGTCGGATTTTTTCAGTCCGTTAATAAACTTGCTGTAGCTGGTGCCGTTCATCTTTGCGGCTGCGGAAATTCTGGTGATCCACAACCTGCGGAAGTTGCGTTTTTTTGTCCGGCGATCCCGATAAGCGAAACAGAGGGCGCGATCCACCGCCTCGGTCGCCGTCCTGTAGAGACGGTGCTTTCCGCCGCGATAGCCCCTGGCCATTTTCAAAACTTTGTTTCTTCTTCTCCGGGCCTTAAAACCACGTGTTACGCGAGGCATTTGTATTTCTCCAATGTACTTCTGATTAGCACTGTATTATTCTCGTTCAGCGTATACTCTCGATGCTGCGGGGCAAGTTACCTGTCTCTACAGGTAGGGCAGCATCCGTTTAACTGCCTGACGGTTCGAATCATCGATCAGGCCGGACTTCCTGAGGTTTCGCTTCCGCTTGGTGGATTTCTTGGTCAGGATATGACTGGTAAAGGCCTTGCTGCGCTTGATCTTGCCGGACCCTGTTGCCTTGAAGCGCTTGGCGGCTCCCCTGTTTGTTTTTACTTTCGGCATCTCAAATCTCCTTCAGCACAGGCAGACCGCCTGTACAATATGACATTTCTTTCTTTCAGAACTCTATAAAAAAACAGTTCAGGTCCCGCTCTACTTGGGTCCGACAAACATAACCAGCTGCCGTCCTTCCATCACCGGTTCCTGTTGAATAACACAATCTTCACGAAGCTTGTCGGCAATTTTGTTCATTGCGGCAAGACCAATGGACTGGGCGTAAACAATCTCCCGGCCGCGAAAACGCATGGTTATCTTGACCTTGTTTTTCTGACCCAGGAACTTTTTGATCTGCTTGATCTTGAAGTTCAAATCGTGCTCCTCGGTCTTGGGGCGGAACTTGATTTCCTTGGTCTCGATTATGGTCTGCTTCTTCTTTGTCTCTTTCTGCTTTTTACTCTGTTCATACCGGTACTTGTCGTAATCCATAATCCGACAGACCGGCGGGTCGGCTGTTGCCGCTACCTCGACCAGGTCAAGATCCTGATCATACGCTTTGTTCAGGGCGGTCTGTATTGCGAGCACGCCCAACTGCTCTCCGTCAACATCAATGACCCGTACCTGGGGGGTCTTAATCTCCTCGTTCACCCGTGCTTTTATTTCCCTAGTAGGCGGTGCCTTCCTGCCTCGTCTTTTGATGTCCGTTCCTCCTCTGGATTTAAAACTTTCAGTCGATGCTACTGCTGTACGCCAAGTATATCAGCACATTCACTGATAACCAGTTCAGCGAATTCCTGCAACCCCATGGCCGGAAGATTCTCTCCGTTCCTCTTCCGCACGGTTACGGTCCCGTCTTCCTTCTCACGCTCACCTATAATAAGCATAAACGGTACCTTCATCAACTGTGCTTCACGTATTTTATAATTCAGCTTCTCGTTTCGCAGGTCCTTTTCAACCCGAACTCCCATGCGCCGCAGCTTGTCATACACAACCTCAGCGTACTGAAGCTGGTCATCGGTTATATTGAGAATCCTTGCCTGTTCAGGGGCCATCCACAGAGGAAACGCCCCGGCGTAATGTTCAATCAGGACTCCTATAAAACGCTCAAGGGACCCCATCAGGGCCCGGTGGATCATGATAGGCTGATGATCCTGCCCATCCTCGCCGGTATAGGTCATTTCAAACCGTTCCGGCAGATTGAAATCCACCTGGATTGTAGAGCATTGCCAGGACCTGCCCAGCTGGTCCTTGATCTTTATATCGATCTTGGGCCCATAAAAGACACCCTCGCCCGGATCAAGCTCAAAGGAGAGGCCTTTTCTCTCAAGAGCCTGCTTGAGCGCGTCAGTAGCCAGTTCCCAGTGCTCATCACTGCCCACATACTTTTCCGGACGGGTGGAGAGGTATATGTCATACCGGTCAAACCCGAACGTCTGCAAAATATGGAGGTTCAAATCCAGAATATTGAAAATCTCCTCGTCAAGCTGGTCCGGCCGACAGAAAATATGGGCATCGTCCTGGGTAAAACCACGGACCCGCATAAGTCCATGCAAGGCTCCTGTCCGCTCATACCGGTATACCGTGCCCAACTCGCACCAGCGGATGGGGAACTCACGATAACTGTGCGGATGACTTTTGTATACCCCGATGTGAAAGGGGCAGTTCATCGGCTTGAGCTGGTACTTGACCTCGTCTATCTCCATGGCTGAATACATATTCTCGCCATAGAAATCAAGATGCCCGCTTGTCTTCCAGAGGTCCTGACGGGCTATGTGTGGCGTATATAACAGTTCATAACCGTTCCGGTAATGCTCATTCTTCCAGTAATCCTCTATTAACCTGCGCAGAAGCGCGCCCCTGGGCTGCCAGAGAATGAGCCCCGGGCCGACCTGGTCCTGGATTGTAAAAAGTGACAGCTCCCTGCCCAGTTTACGGTGGTCTCTCTTGCGGGCCTCCTCAAGGCGATGCAGATATTTCTTCAGTTCCTTTCTGTCATAGAAAGCCGTGCCGTACACGCGCTGAAGCATCTGCCTCTTTTCATCGCCGCGCCAGTACGATCCAGCTACCCGAAGAAGCTTGAACGCTCTGATCCAGGAGCTGTCCGGCAAATGCGGCCCCCGGCACAGATCAACGAAATCACCCTGCTGATAGAGGCTGACAGTGTCACCTTCCATTTCGCGAAGCAACTCGACCTTGTAGATCTCGCCCTGCCGCTCAAAAACATCAATGGCCTCGCTGACCGGCAGAACACGCCGTTCAAAGGGAAGACGCGCCTTGACAATCTCGGCCATCTTTTCCTCGATCTGTTCAAATTCATCAGGCGTAAACGGTTCCGTCCGATCAAAATCGTAGTAAAATCCATCCTCAATGGCCGGACCAATGGCCACCTTGACCTCCGGTCCATACAGTTGCCGCACGGCCAGGGCCATGACATGGGCCGCACTGTGGCGCAGGATTTCAAGCCCAAGATCCGAATCCGTCGTCACCGGCTCAAGAACGGTGTCCTCCGTAAGGG
>JAJRTB010000037.1 GCA_024278495.1 Deltaproteobacteria bacterium | reverse complement strand
GATCAGAGCTCTGGCGGGCGCGGATCCAGGAAATTATTTGGTTTCGTCTGGGTTCTTGAATATCTTACTGCCATTTTCAGAAACTATCGACTCTATTTTTTGTCGGATTCGCTAAAAGCCGCGTAACCGCTAACGGGCGCCGCATCTTCACGCAAATTTGCGGCGTCCGTGAACGGTTGCAGGTCTGGGTCAAAAGAACATACGGTTACCAGTCCCATGATGGGGTACAAGGCCGCGAATCCTGCGGATCAGCGCTGCAATGCGCTGAATTATTGCTGTACCCGACCGGATCAGGGCCACCAGCTCCTGTTCATGCTTATTTTCCTTGCCCAGCCGCGGGGAAGCAGCATGTGTTTTTTGCCAAGCTGGTAGGCAATAAATTTCCCGATATTACGCGCCAGTGATTCCGGTAGCAGGTAAAATTTTTTCCCCTTGAGGAGACTGAGGAGCTCAGAGACGACAAAGTCTTTTCCCGTTGACCCTGGTTTGTCGTATATCATAAGTGTTTCGGCCTGGTCCGCATGAAATACTCCGATATCAAAGTAGCGTCGCATATCTTCAACAAGAGAATAATTATGCGAATGATAGACACATGCGTCACTGACATAGGCCACGCAATATCCGTTTTTAATGAGCCTGGCCGCTGTCAGGGTGTCTTCTCCGAACAGCAGGCGCCTTGGAAAATATCCGTGAGCGGCGAGTACGTCATGCTTGTAGACCGCAAAGGAGTTGGACAGAAAAATGGTCCTGAATCCGAGACGATGCCGATCCTCCCAGCAGTGTATTTCCGAAGTCGAGGGGTAATTGAACGCGCGCAGATGTGCGCCGAAAGGACCGGCATCCCGGGCGGGCAGCTGGCGGCCGTATGCAGCCGCCACTTTTTGGTCGGCCAGAAGGGGCTGGATGAGATGTTCCACCGCTCGCGTGTTGCTCGGGACCGCATCTTGCGTCATGAAGAGCAACAGGTCGCCGCCTGCCATGCCGGCTGCCATGCTCCTGGTCCCCCCGTGGTCAAAACTGTCCCGGTCGATTTCAATAATGCGGGCGCTGTGTCCGCGGGCAATGTCCAGTGTCGAGTCGGATGAACCGGAATCTATGATCAGGAGTTCAGCCGGGGGCAAGGTTTGCCTCTCGAGCATGGTCAGGAGGCTGTCCAGCCATTGCGCTCCGTTCAAGGTGGGAATGATGACGGAAATTTTGCGGCAGGAGGATTGATTGCTCATAGGTTCAGCACCCGTACCAGAACGTATTTGAGCAGGGCCCACAGGATGTATGGAGAGGGGTGTTTCCGGTAGAGAATGAGTTCACTGGAGGCTGCGGTCAACCGGAGTGACCGTGACGTATCCCGGCGTTTTCGCCAGCCGCGGCAGTGATGCACAACAACATCCGGCAGGTAGACAAGGCGCCAGCCTGCCCTGCGCAGGCGCAGACAGAGTTCGATGTCCTCTTTGTAGAGAAAAAAATCAGGGTCAAAGACAACACCCTGCTCCAGTCGAACCTGTTCCAGAGCTGCGCGGCGACAGATGAAAAAAGCGCCACATATGGCCGCGACATCCTGCACGGTGTCGTACTGGCCGTTATCAGGTTGGCCCTGGCCGCGATCATGCCAGCGGCCGTACCACGTGCGGAAGATTCCGGTGGAATCGATCTTGCCCGTTGTGTCGCTCCGGGAAAGATCAAAACCCAGCAGCTTCCCTCCCACGGCAGCCACATCCGGGGTGCGGGCCAGGTAGTTGATTGCCCGTTCCACGCTACCGGGAGTCGGGAAGGCATCCGGATTGAGAAACAGGACAAATTCAGTGCGAGAATCGAGCCGTTGCCAACCCAGATTGTTTGCCCGGCCATAACCCGTGTTTGTCGACTGGATTACCGTTATTTCACCGCCGCCGGCTGCCTCTTTCAGGTATCTCTTGTCTGGCGAGCCCGAGTCGACTATGACAACGGAAATCCGTTTGCCGCTCGCTTGGCGCAAAGCCCTGAGGCAGTGGTCAAGAACCGCGCCTGAGTCATGGGTAACTATTATGGCTGAGGTCTTTCCCATGTTGTTCGTATCGCTGGACGCTCTTTGTTTCAAGCGGTCTAAAGAAAAAGCATGCAGTAAAGGCGCAACAGGCGGTTCCCCTTTCCCTGGCCCGTGCGCCTGTGCATGATGGACGACACCACGCTCTGCTCGGCCTGCCTGAGGCATTCGTTGAGCTCGCTGGTTGTCAGGCGGTCATTTGCCCGTATAGTGACATGCTTGCGTCGCATCCTCATTACTCCGCGTAATGCCTGGCTGATTCCCCGGCCCCAGGCCGCAACCTGTCTTTTTTTGACGACAAAAAGCAGCCAGCAGAACTGGTAGATGACAATCACCGGCAAAAGACGGAGAAACAGGGAGAGCTGGTAATGTTTGAACAGGATGAAGAAAGAGTTCCTGGTGGACAGACTCACGGTAAAAGCGTTAATTTTAGAGCCGCTCGTGGCGCTGCCGATATGGTAGATGACGGCACAGGGCAGGTAATAACCCTGCAAGCCCGCTCGGTTGATTCGAAGATTGAGGTCCACGTCTTCAAGGTAGGCAAAAAAATCTTCATCAAACAGCCCTACCTTTTCGAACAAAGAACGTCGATACAGTACAGCCGCGGCACAGGCTCCAAATACCGGCCCTTCATGGTTGTAGAAATCACCGTCATCTTCCAGGGTTCCCAACCGGTAGCCGGCTCCTCCCCGGAGGTAACCGTCGCCGGCGCCGTCCAGAATGTTTCGCTGATGATAGCTCAGCATTTTGGGAACGAAAAAGGAAAATTCTTTCTTGTTCTCTGCGGCCGACACCAGTTTTTCAAGGGTGTCCCGCGGGAGCTCTGTATCATTGTTCAGCAGAAAGATATACGGTGTTGAAGCGCTTTGGATGCCGGCGTTAATCGCCCTGCTGAATCCTGTGTTGGTGCCCATGGATATGACCCTGACTTCAGGGAATTCCCGCTTAAGCAGTTCCCGGGATCCGTCCGTGGAGCCGTTGTCCACCACAATGATTGAATAGTCGGGCAGGGTCTGTCCCCTGATGGAACGCAGACAGGCGGGAAGGAACTTCCTGCCGTTATAGTTTGGGATGACTATGGAGAGGCGTATCTTCATGCAAAAGAGGCTGTTATTTCACAGACCGCCTGGATCCGGGAGTTCATTTCCGGGCAGGCGCTAGAACGGCTGCATGGACCAGATGCCGCATGGGCAGGTGTCGGCACAGAAGCCGCAGGCAATACACTTTGCGTCGTCGGAAACGTACTCGTAGTTGACTCCGCCCGGTCCGGCCACCACTTCACGGCGGGAAATGGCATGGGTCGGACACATGGTTTCGCAGAGATGACAGTCGCGGCAGGATCCGCAGCTCAGGCAGCGGGTGGCCTGGTCCTCCTCGGAGGTGCCTCTTGAGTCCTCCGGGTTGTAATGTTCGGTCGTGAGCGCTTCGTAGCGAATCACCTTCATGTGGAACGGCTCCCACTCCTCACCCTTGAGGGTCGCCGCCAGGTATTCGGCCGTACGCTTGCCCGCGCCCAGGGCGTTGGTGGCAAGTCCGGGCTTTTCAACATCGCCGACCGCCAGGATCTTGTCGTCGCTTGTGCGGCCTGCTTCATCAGTGCGTATCCAGGCCGCACCGCCTACGGTGACGGTTTCTACGGAATCGGGCAGGAAGCTCAGGCCCGGAACGTCGCCAATGGAGATGATAACCGTCTCGGCCGGATACAGGGTGCCGTCGTCGCCGACCAGTCCTTCGTCGGTTACCTCACGGGTCATGACCGGCCATTTGAAGGTGGCGCCCAGGGCCTCGGCAGATTCTTTTTCCTTGCCGAACGCGAGCGGTTTCTGGATATCAACGAGTGTTACCTGTTCGGCGCCCAGGCGATAGCACTCGGCGGCAACGTCGCAACCCACGTTACCGGCGCCTATGATGACCACCCGTTTGCCGGTCTTCATGGGCTTGTCGCTCTTGGCAGCCTTCAGGTAATCAAGGGCCGGGATAACCTTCTCGTGCCCCGGGAAGGGGATAGTGCGCGGCTGGTGGGTGCCGACCGCGATAACCACGTAGTCGAACTCATCTTTCAGCTCTTCCAGTTTCTCCCTGGTCATGGCTACACCGGTGTTGATATGGATATTCGGCGTCTGCTTGAACCGCTCGATCTCCCGTTCCCAGACGGCCCTGGACAGGCGCTCCCATGGAATGGTCTGGGCCAGCTTGCCACCGATATCGTCTCCCTTTTCAAAGATATGGGCCTCGATGCCGTTGATGGCAAGGTGCCAGGCTACGGCCATGCCGCCG
>JAJRTB010000036.1 GCA_024278495.1 Deltaproteobacteria bacterium | reverse complement strand
GGCCAGTTCTTCGTCCCCGGCAAAGTGGATGGAGTTGATGTCGATGTTTATTGCCCGTTTGATCCGGCGGCCGCCGGATTCGCTCATGCCCCGCCAGTTCTTGAAGGAGTTGGCGATCAGGGTATAGGTGGGAATGGTTGTGATGGTCTTGTCCCAGTTACGGACCCGGACACTGTGGATAGAGATATCTATCACATCACCGTCCGCGCCGTACGAAGGCATCTCGATCCAGTCGCCGATCCGGACCATGTCGGTGCCGGTCAGCTGGATCGAGGCGACAAAGCCGAGGATCGAGTCCTTGAAGATCAGCATGGTCACGGCTGTCAGGCCGCCCAGAACACTGAGCAGCCCCCAGGGCGAGCGGTTTGTCAGGATGGCCAGGACAAAGATGACCCCCATGACGTAGGTAATGATCTTGGCCGCGTCCACATAGCCCCTGATATGAATGGTGCCCGGCCGGTGCAGTTCCCGATGGATATCGTTGACTGTGCTCAGCAGCGCGATCAGCCCTCTGACCGTGACAACAGCAAAGGCGCAGAGCAGAGCCTTGCGCAGGAGCAGGGCAGCCGAGCTTTCCGCAGGTACCAGAAGGTCCTGGGCCTGAAAGAGGAGGATGACCGGTACAAACCAGACAAGTTTTTCAAGCAGCCTGTTTTTCAGCAGGGCGTCATCCCAGTGGTACCGGTTGGTGGCGATGAACCGGCTCGCGGTTCGGACCAGGTATCTGCGGGTCAGCCAGGTTGTCAGCATGGTCAGGCCGAGGATGATGATTCCGGCGGCCGCGTACACCAGCGTCGAGGCATAGGGCTCGCTCACCCCGGCCCGGGTCAGGAAATGGTACAGTTGGTTATCCATGGGCAGCCTCTCTTATCCACTGTTCAATCTGGGAAACGGTCGGGGGTTTGCCGCCGCTTTTGACGACACCGTTGATCATGAGCGCCGGGGTCATGATGATACCCTGGCGCCCGATTTCATCCGGATCATGGATTTGTTCGATATCCGCGGCCATCTGCATTTTGTCAAGCACTTCAATGACCTGGACCTGGATATTGTTGCAGCTCACGCAGCCGGTGCCGAATATGCGGATAATCAGCGAACCGGTCTGGTCCGGCTCCAGGCCCAGGTGGCTGCGGTAGGTTTGGCGCAGGGCGGCGCGGTATTTTGCCTCGGCTCCGGTCGGCACGTAGTTTCGGCGGCTGATTTCCCGGAACAGGAAGTCAACAGCCTCGTCTTCCTTCATCTCTTTCGCAGCGGCCCTGTTCAGGGCGATGTCCAGGCCGATGAGACCGATGCTGGCGCTGCCGATGCGTATTGTTCTGGTGGTTGCGGTTTCCATCTGTTTTGCGGGTTCAGCAGGAGTTGCCGGATTCGCAAAAAGCCACGAATCCGATAAATTTTGATTATGTTAGAGGATTTTGTGGAAAAAGAAAAGGATCCGTTGCTATAGTGGAGATCCATGAAGGGGACGGTAATCAAAACCGATAAGGTGCGTCGGCTTCTGGGTGAGCGGTTGTCGGCCGAGCTGGCAACCCTGTCCGGGGGCCTGTCCGGCCCGGTTTATCTGACCGGCGGCACGGTGCGTGATCTTCTGCTGGAACGGGAACCCGCGGATATCGACCTGACTGTGCCGACCGGGGCCCGCAGATGGGCCGGGGCGTTGAGCCGGGCCGTACACGGGACCTGTGTGCCCCTGGGCCGGAACGAGGACGCGGCCCGGGTTGTCTGGCAGGGGCCGGATGTTGATTTTTCCGCTTTCCGCCTGGGGGCAGCGACCATTGACCAGGAGCTGGTCAGGCGGGATATTACGGTCAACAGCCTGGCCGTCAGCCTGGCCGATCTCTGGTCTGACAGGCCTGTGCCGGCGACTCTGCCGGTTCTGGATCCGGTTGCCGGACTGGCTGATCTTGAGGCCTGCCGCATACGCATGACCGGTCCCGCGAGTTTCAGGGATGACCCCTTGCGGTTGCTGCGGGTGTACCGCTTCGCCGCTGTCCTTGATTTTACGGTAGAGCCAGAGACAGCAGAGGAGGTGCGGCGCCGGCATAAACTCATCAACCATCCCGCCGCCGAACGGATCCGGCACGAACTGAATTGTATCCTGGCCACTGATCGCGCGGATGAAATCGTCAGCCAGATGGGAGAAGCCGGGCTTCTGTTTGAAATTCTGCCAGAGTTACGGGCCGGGGTCGGCATGGAGCAGCCGGCCAGTCATCACCTGGATGTCTTTGACCACTGCCTGGCCGCCCTGGCCGGGATGCTGGAGGTGCAGGCCGACCCGGGAAGATGGTATCCGGTCGAGGCTGAGCTGATGCGGCGGTATCTGGCCCCGGAAAAGAACAGGTTGCTGCTGCGCTGGGCCGCTCTGCTGCACGATCTGGGCAAGCCCGCCACCGTGACCATTGACGAGGACCGCGGCGGCCGCATCACCTTTTATAACCATGACCGCGAGGGAGCCCGGCAGGCCGGGGATATAGGCCGGCGCCTGCGCTTCAGCAGCGAGGATATCAGGGTTATCGGCGAACTTGTCGCCCACCATATGCGGCCCTTTCACTTAAGCAATGTCCAGCGTGCGGGCGGGGTGAGTCTTAAGGCCTGTCTGCGGTTGATCCGGGATACGGGCGGGTTGCTGCCTGGTCTTTTTCTGCTGGCCATGGCCGATGCCCTGGCCGGGCGGGGTGAAGGACGGCCCGAGGATATGGAGCGGGAACTGGACATCCTCTTTGCCAGGATTCAGGAGGTGCGGCGCAGTCACGTGGAGCCGGTGCGGCGCGGGACTCCGCTTGTGACCGGCAGAGACCTGATTGAGGAACTGGGCTTGACGCCCGGCCCTGTTTTTCGGGAGATCCTGGACCGGGTCGAGGCCGCTCACATGGAGAAGCG
>JAJRTB010000035.1 GCA_024278495.1 Deltaproteobacteria bacterium | reverse complement strand
TTTGTCTTTTGCAGGGTCTCGACCCGAACCTTTTTAAACTCGTGCCCCAGCTTCCGGACCGCGTCGGCCACAGACTGAACCCCCTTGGTGCAGAAGCACTGGTCCCTGAACAGGTCTGCTATCTGGAAGCCCGCCTGGACAATCCCGTTCACGAGACGATCCCGTTCAACCGGAGCATCCATGGAACTGCGCAGCTCCCTGAGCAGCCTGTCGCGTTTCGCGTCCAGCTTGCAGGCCTTGTCAACCAGGGCCAGAAAGACCTTACGCTGGGTCCGGGCCGCCTTGTCTTCATTCTCCGGAAACCCCTTGAACACGGCGCCTATCTTGATATTGTCCTCACGCAGGGCCTCGGCCAGGTCAGTCAGCACGCCGAACCCTGGCTTCAGGCTCAAAACCGCGTGCTGGACGCGACGCTCGCCCTGCTCTATCAGCCGGGCGAGTTCAACCTCTTCCTCGTGACTGAGGAGATTGAGGTTGCCCATTTCCTTGAGATAAATATTCATCGGGTCAATACCTGCCCCTTCCCGGCGCCGGTCCATGCCGGAACGGCGCTCTGCTTTTCTCCGGCCGCGTTTTGATGTATTCCTGCGGCGATCGAACTGAATATCCTGTGGCGTATCCGCAACCTCAGTGCCTGCATCTCCCGCGGTCTCAACCGTATCTCCCGCTTCAAAAACTCCCGTGAGATCCGGAAGCACAGGCTGCCCATCCTCACTGTCCTGCGGTACCGCTCCCTTCTGACTGCCGGAAAACTCTTTTTCAGTGGCCATGTCATCCCCCAGAAAATAACACACAGACCCGGAACCCGACCAGGCATACCGCAGCCGCCACACCCGTGAAGCCGGTAGTCTTACGGCTTCCGTGCCGAAGCAGCGGGCACAACACACCCCACTCCGCAGCAACAACGGTAGCTTGATGTTCCCCCTTCTTGTGCCAGAATACCAGATTTTTTATTTCTTTCAACAAGTTATCTCAAAATCATTTTTGCCCCATCTCCTGCTTCTGCCTGAGCAGCTCCATCAACAACCCGGTGTCTCCGTTCCGGTGCGCCTCATCAATCCTCTTCATCAGGGTGGAGCTCAGACGCTGTCGCCGTTCCGCCCGCAGCCAGGCCAGCAGCTCATCGCACATCTCCCGGCCCCGGCTCCCATCTCCGCCGGAAACTCTGTCGCCGGTGATAAGCTTCTCCGCCACATACCCGCGCACCTCTCCAGTTTCCGGCAGTTCCGAAAACAGCCGGTCCGCCGAAACCTCGCCTCGACCGGCAAGCTCCCGCAGGCAGGTAATAACTTAACGGACAGGGCCGTCCGCCACGACCTCTTCCACCCCGTTTTCCAGAAGCTCATCCAGGTATTCCGGGAAAAACACCAGAAAATCCAACAGCTGACGCTCCTTTCGCGGCAGCTCTCTGATACCGGGTCCGGACTCGGCCCGGTTGACCGGTTTTTCAGGT
Source organism: Deltaproteobacteria bacterium (assembly GCA_024278495.1). GTDB lineage: Bacteria > Desulfobacterota > Desulfobulbia > Desulfobulbales > Desulfobulbaceae > UBA10518. The sequence continues at coordinate 2,596 of JAJRTB010000035.1, read as the reverse complement.
GCATTCCCGACCCCGGCGGTTTCAAAACGGTCAGGCGAGATGCCCAGCATCTGGCTGAAATGCGCCTTCATCAGAGATTTCTGCACCGGATCGGTGCCGGTGGCCACGATGCGGCGCAGTTCCGCAACAATACGATTCTTGCCCTGCAGGGTTGTGCCGTGCTGCTGCGCCAGGTAGTCAAAGACGAACTCGGCCAGGGGCGCGGCCTGTTCAACCAGAACCTCGATCCCCTCAGCCCCCTCGGCCCGGACATAGGTGTCCGGGTCGTGCCCGTCAGGCAGCACCGCGACCCGCGCGTCCACCTGCTCGGCCAGAAAAAAGGGGATCGAGCGCATGGCAGCCTTGAGGCCGGCGCTGTCCCCGTCAAAGAGCAGCACCACCTCGTCGCAGTAGCCTCGCAGCGAACGGATATGACTGCGGGTCAGGGATGTGCCCAGGGGAGCGACCACATTCGACACTCCTCCGGCAACGAGCAGGAGCAGGTCGAAATTCCCCTCAACCACAATGGCCCGGCGCCGCGCCCGGATGGCTTCCCGGTTCTGATAGAGGCCGAACAGCAACCGGCTCTTGTCAAAGACCGGGCTTTCCGGGGAGTTCATATACTTGGGCCTGCCCTCTCCCAGGATCCTGCCGCCAAAGGCCACTACCCGGCCGGTCATATCCAGAATCGGGAACAAAACCCGGTCCCGGAACCTGTCATAATACCCGCCCCGCTCCTTCCTGACGGCCAGGCCTGCCTTTTCAACGGCAACCATGGGCAGACGGGTCGCCTGCAGCCTGTTGATGACAAAACTCCAGCCCGCCACCTCAGGGGGCGGGACATAGCCGAGCCGGAAGGCCCGGGCCGCGGCCTCGTCAACCCCTCTCTCCAGCAGGTACTCACGCGCCGTCTTGCCCTCGGGCTCGTCAAACAGGCAGGACTCGTAGATCCGGGCGGCCTCCTCGTTCACACGGTACAGCAGCTCGCGTTCCCTGACCCGTTTCCTGTCCGACTCGCTGAGTTCGGGCTCGGGCAGGTCAATCCGGTAACGGCGGGCCAGCTCCTTGAGGGCCTCGGGAAAAGTCAGATTGCCGTGCTTCATGACAAAGGAGAACACGTCACCCGATTCGCCGCAGCCAAAGCAGTGAAAGAACTGTCCCTGGGGATTGACCGAAAAGGAAGGGGTTTTCTCGGCATGGAAGGGGCACAGGCCGGTATAGCGCACCCCCGTCTTCTTCAAATCGACGTGCTCGCCGATCACCTGGACAATATCCGCGGCCTCACGCACGCGGTTCTTGATTTCATCGCGGTGCGTCAAAGAAGTCACCCCGCTCCCCCGGCCCGCCTCGACGTGAAAGGAGTGAAAAGATCCGGCAAAAAGGGTATACAGTCATCAGAAATCAGATAACGGAGCAGACTGTCTATGCGCGATGACATCACCGACATCCTTTCCCTTGAGATAAAAAAAGAAATGGCCGACCGCTATTTCGGCTTCCGCAAACTGATCGAGGAAGATATCAGGGGATTCGACGACCAGGTCCTGACATCTCTTCATCGTCTGGAGCAGCAGATCGGCTTTGACCTGGTCCGACTCTATATACTACTGAAAGAAGAAGAACTTATCCACCGGTTTTTCAGTCTTGCCGGACTTGAGCAGCTCATCTTCTATGACCCGTACCTTACGGAATCCGAAACCATCAGGAAGAAAGTCTTTTCCGGCCAGCCGGTGCGGGGCCTGACCCGGGCCGGCCGCTTCAAGAACATGATCTTTGATACCTATGACCAACTGACCGCCCATGTCGACAGGTACCGCGGCGAGGTCATGCAGCTGGCCCGGGAACGGGACAATATCGCCGCGGAGATAAAACACTTCTACCACAAACACGACCTAGGCACCATGATGGACTTCCTCCGTCAGCTGGACGGCCCGAACCAGTACACCTCGGGCTCCATGGAGGGCGACATCGTACCCCAGACCGGGGCCGGCCTGGACCGAAAAATGAAAATCGAGCCGCCGCCGCCGGTTGACCAGATTCTGCCGACACTCCCGCCCCTGGTCCCGTTAAGCAAAATCAAGTCGTCCCTGAAAAAAATCGTCGACCAGGCCTATGCCGGCCAGAAGGGACTCGACCTGCGGGATATTGTTCAGCCATGAATGACACCTCGTTTGTATCCGCCTGGCCGGCGCTGCTGTCCATGCTGGGCGGTCTTGCCATGCTGGTCGGCGGCGGCGAGGCCCTGGTTTCAGGCGCCACCCGACTGGCCAGGTTCTTTGGCATGTCAACCCTGCTCATCGGCCTCACGGTTGTCGCCTTCGGCACCTCGGTACCGGAGCTGTTCGTCAGCCTGACCGCCTCGCTCAAGGGCTATCCGGACATCATGATCGGCAACATTGTCGGCTCAAACATCGCCAATATCGGCCTGGTCCTCGGCCTGTCCGCCCTGTTTGTCCGGATGCGGCTTGACTTGAGGCAACTCAGGGCCGAGCTGCTTATGGTCATCGGCGGCAGCGTTATCCTGATGCTCTGCGCCGCCCTGGGTTTTTTCCCAAGATATGTCGGCATCCTGTTCGTGAGCGCCCTGGCCGTCTATACCTGGCTGGCCTGCAGCAACGAC
>JAJRTB010000034.1 GCA_024278495.1 Deltaproteobacteria bacterium | reverse complement strand
CCGGTCATGCTCAAGGCATCCGCCGGCGGCGGCGGCAAGGGTATCCGGATCGCCTATAACGACGAGGAATGTCGCGACGGATTTGAACGCTGCGCCAGCGAGGCCCAGGCCTGCTTCGGCGATGACCGGATCCTGGTTGAAAAATTCATTGAGGAGCCCCGTCATATCGAGATCCAGATCATGGCGGACAGCCACGGCAATGTTCTTTACCTGGGCGAACGGGAATGCTCGATCCAGCGTCGCCACCAGAAAATCATCGAGGAGGCGCCGTCGCCCTTTCTTGACGAGACAACCAGAAAGGCCATGGGCGAACAGGCCGTGGCCCTCGCCCGGGCGGTCAACTACGAGTCCGCCGGCACGGTCGAGTTCATTGTGGACAAGGAGCGAAACTTCTACTTTCTGGAGATGAACACCCGGCTCCAGGTCGAGCACCCGGTCACCGAGATGATAACCGGTCTGGACCTGGTCGAACTGATGCTCAAGGTCGCGGCCGGAGAAGAGCTGCCCCTGAAGCAGGAAGAGATCAAACTGCATGGCAGCGCCATTGAGTCCCGCATTTACGCGGAAAACCCATTCCGGGAATTCCTGCCGTCCACCGGGCGACTGGTGTATTACCGGCCGCCCCAGGAAGAGCCGGGCCGGATCCGGGTTGACACCGGTGTGTACGAGGGCGGCGAGATCTCCATGCACTATGACCCGATGATCGCCAAGCTGATCACCTGGGGTGAGGACCGTGCCTCGGCAGTCAGGTTTATGCAGGACGCCCTGGACGAGTACCTGATCCGGGGCATCAAGCATAATATCGGGTTTCTGGCCGCTATCATGGCCCATCCCCGTTTCCGGGAGGGGCGGCTTTCCACCAACTTTATTGCCGAAGAATACCCGGATGGATTCCGGGCCGGGGACGTGGTCCAGGACAACCCGGACCTGCCCATAGTGGTGCTCAGCGTTATGCACCGCCTCTACATGGACCGGGCCGCCAGGCTCAGCGGCCAGTTGGCCGGGCACGAGCGCCGGGTCCTGGACGACTGGGTGGTCATCATCCGGAACAAGCACCATCCGGTCACTGTCCGACCTTTCCAGGCCAGGGGTGAACACCATGTAACGTACCGGGGCACCACCTATGTCATCCACACGGACTGGTGCTTCTGCCAGCCCGTTTTCCGGGCTACCATCAACGGTGAATCCTGCTGTTTTCAGGTCAAGCGGCGAGGCATCCGTTACGCGGTTACCCACCGCGGCCTGCGCACCGACGGCATGGTCATGACCCCGACCGCGGCCGAGCTCTACAAGATCATGCCAATCAAAAAGGAAGCGGACATGTCCGGATTTCTCCTGGCCCCCATGCCGGGCCTGCTGGTCAAACTGTCCGTGGAGGAAGGCCAAAAGGTCAAGGCCGGTGAGGAGCTGGCCATCATCGAGGCAATGAAGATGGAGAATGTCCTGCGGGCGCCCCATGACGGCACAATCGGCACAATCATCGCCAAACTCGGCGACAGCCTGACCGTGGACCAGGTCATCCTGGAATTCGCCTGATCAGGACAAAAACAGTTTTCAATCACAGAATACAATGGAAAAACATATACAACCGCGTACCAAGAATCAAATTATTCCCGATGCTGCCTGAAGCAACAGAACAGCTTTCCCTCGGGGACATAACGATTTCCTGGCTCTGCGGAGGAAACTTCGAACTGGACGGGGGCACCATGTACGGCGCCGTGCCCAAGGTGCTCTGGCAGGAGAGGTATCCGGCGGACCGGGACAACTATATCCGGATGCTGAACGCTCCGCTGCTGGTCCAAACCCCGGATGCCAACGTCATCATCGACACCGGACTCGGCAACAAGCTGACCGGCAGGCAGCGCCGGATCTTCCGGGTCTACCGGGACTGGTCCCTGGTGGAGGATCTCGAACGGCGCGGCCTGAACCGGGATGATATCGACGTGGTCATCCTGACCCACGGCGACTTTGACCATGCGGGCGGCGTGGTCATGCGAAATGATGCGGAAGAAGCGGAACTGACCTTTCCCCGTGCCGATCACGTCATCCAGGAGCTGGAATGGCACGACATCACCCATCCCAACTCCCGCGCGGCCCACACCTACTGGCCGGACAACTTCACGGGTCTGGAATCGTCAGGGAAACTGCGGCTGGTGGAAGGCGAGACAGAGGTAACCTCCCGAATCCGGGTCCGGTTAACCGGCGGCCACACCCGGGGCCATCAACTGGTGGAAATACAAGGCTCGGAGGGCTGCGCCGTCCACCTGGGCGATGTCCTGCCCACCCACACCCATACCAACCCGCTCTGGATCATGGCCTACGACAACTTTCCCCTGGAGATCATTGCCCAAAAGGAACGGCTCCTGCCCCGGTACCGGGAACAGAACTGCTGGTTCACCTTCTACCACGACACCCACATGAAGGCCTGCCGCCTGGACGATCGGGGCAGGGTCACCGAACAGTTCGGATAACCCGGTCCCGGGTCAGATCATTCGTTGATGTAGCTGAGCAGCATGGCCTCGTACTTCGGATCTTCCCAGTCCACCGCGCCGATGAACTTTTCACGCAGGATACCCTGCTTGTCCACGATATAGGTCTCGGGCACGCCGGTCAGGCCGTAGGCCAGCGAGGAAAAACCTTTTGTGTCGACCAGGATGGGAAAAGTGAACCCGGCCCGCTGAACAAAGTTCACGGCCATGGCCGCGGTATCGTTGTAGAGAATGGCCAGCATCTTGAACTTGTCCCGCGGCAGGGACCGGTACAGCTTCTCCATCCCGGGCATCTCCTTCAGGCAGGACGGACACCAGGTGGCCCAGAAGTTGATAAAGACCACCTGCCCCTTCAGCTCTTCCAGGTTCCAGGTTTTCCCATCGGTATCGTTTAGAACAAACGTCGGCGCAGGCTGACCGACCACGGCCCTTGGCCCGCTCGGTTCGGAGCCGCAGCCGGAGAGAAACAGGCAAAGGGTGAAAGCGGCCGCAAGAGACAATGACAAAAATTTACACATAATCCAGGATCCGGGTACAAAAAAAAATATTCAGGCATGACAGCCGCAGGAGAACGAAAACGTACCGTGGCGGAAATCATTACCAGAATTCAGAAAAAAAGCAAGGACGGTTCCTGGCCGGCCGGCAAACGGAATTCGTCTTTTTTTCTT
>JAJRTB010000033.1 GCA_024278495.1 Deltaproteobacteria bacterium | reverse complement strand
CTGCACCTGCGGGCAAAGGTATGGCTGGCGCCCTTTGATTTCGGTATCATGCAGTGGGTGGAGATCAGTTTCTGCCGGGCCGAAGAGGGGAAGGATTTTCTGGAGATCTGCGTGACCATGCACCGGCAGGCCGGTGAGGTGACCCTGTGGCAGCGGGTCAACAGGTCCTTTATCAATGCCCTGCGTAAACAGCTCCTGGTCTGGCGTTCCCTGGACGAGGAGGGCCACAGGCAGTACGCAGCGTTGCTGCCGAATCCCGACCGGCGCCCGGGGGAAAAGGACGCATGAGCAGCCCAACACCGCAACCTGTCCGTCTCCGCGCCGTGCTGACGGGTATTGTCCTGGCCGGGATCATCTGCGCCCTGACCCCGGTGAACAATATCTACCACCAGGCCACCCCCCTGGGCGGTGGTCATTTTCCCCTGGCCCCGTTTTACATTCTGCTGCTGACCACCCTGGCCGCGGGCCTGGTGGCCAGGATCCTGCCCCGCTCGCGTTGTATCACCGGCAGCGAGCTGCTGGTGATCTGGGTCCAGATGGTCATCGGCTCGGGTATAGCCTATACCGGCCTCAGCCGCACCTTCTTTATCAACCTGACCGCGCCCTTCCAGTTCGCCACCGCGGAAAACGACTGGCAGAACAAACTGCAACCCCTCCTGCCTGACTGGCTCTACCCTGGCGAAGGCGCGGTGGACACCCTCTACAACGGCCTGGTCAACGGCCGCCGGATGGGCCCTGTGGAACTGCTCATGAACATCCCCTGGCACTACTGGATCGTGCCGCTGCTCTGCTGGGGCCTGTTCATCCTGCTCTGCTACACGGTAATGATCGCTCTGATCAACCTGCTCAGCCGCCAGTGGATCCATAACGAGCGGATCAACTTTCCCCTACTCTCGGTCCCCAAAATCATGGAGGAGCATTTCGACAACGGGACCCTCGGTTCATTTCTGCGCAATCCCTACCTGCTCTGGGGCCTCTCCATCCCGGTCTTTCTCCACCTCCTGAACGGGCTCCACTTCTATTACCCGACCGTACCCCAGATCCCGACCCTGGTCCTGGCCGGCCCCTATTTTCCCAAATACGGATTGCTGTCCGGCTTTATCAAGCTGAAAATCTACATCTACCCCCTCTTCATCGGCTTCGCCTTTCTGGCCGCCCGCCAGATCTCGCTCTCCTTCTGGGTCTTCTACCTGCTGGGCGGCCTGCTCTTTGGCCTGCTCGGGGTCCTGGGGTACAATATCCCGGCCGCCTCTCTCGGGGTCACCTTCGGTCCGACCCTGGCCCGCCCCGAGGAGACCCAGATGATCGGCGCCTACGGTATCTTTTTTCTCTTTCTCATGTGGCTGGCCCGCCACCACCTGGCCGAGGTGACAAGACAGTCCTTTTCCCGGGCTCCCATCGACGTCGAGACCGAGTGGTTCAGCGTCCGGCTCTCGTTCTGGCTCGCCGTGACCGGCATGGCGGCCATTGTCGCGTGGTCGATGTTTTTCGGCATGCGGCTCCCCTCGGCCCTGCTCCTGATTGCGGCCTTTTTCATGATCTCCCTGGTCGCCTCCCGGATTATCTGCCAGGGCGGCCTGGGCTACTTTACCCTGACCGCGGCCCCTATTGACGGACTGCTGGTCTTTTTCGGCCCGGGTCTCTTTGCCCAGGCCGGTCTGCTTATCGCCGCGGTGGCCCAGAAGGTCATGTTCGTTGACCTGCGCGAATCCCTCATGCCCTCCCTGCTCCACGCCCGGCAAATCCATCACTCCATGCGGGCCCGCCGGCTGCTCCTGTTCGGCATCGGCGCCACCCTGGTGACGGCGGTCACGGTCTCCTTCGTCGCCATGCTGGCCCTCTGCTACCGGTACGGGATCCGGGAACTGCAACTGGAATGGGCGACCCGCACGACCTTGACTGTCTATGAAAACATTGTCCGCCTCAATGAATCCGGGGTCGAGCCGGGCAACTGGGTCAGGATATTCACCGGGATCGGCGCCCTGGTCATGCTGATCCTGGTCACCTGTTACCACCGCTTTTACTGGTGGCCGATTCACCCCATCGGCTACCTGACCGCCTACAGCTCGGCCATGCGTATCCTCTGGTTCAGCTTTTTCGTCGGCTGGCTCTGCAACGCCGTGTGCATGCGCTACGGCGGGGTGGTCCTGTTCAAGAAGCTGCGGCTCTTTTTTATCGGCCTGATCATCGGCGACCTGTTCATGGGCGGCACCTGGGCCCTGATCGGTTTCTTCTCCGACGGCAGCTACCAGGTCCTGCCGGGATAGGCAAAGGACAGAGGATTATGCTATATCTTTGTGGGAAAACAAGTTGTTGACAAAAAGAACAGCAATCATGCCTGTACCTGATCCGTTCAAAATTACAATCATGGCACGGCAAACCGGGACAGAACCGCGCGACCTGAACTCCGTCTTCTGTATCCTGGCTTCCGGATTCTGACATGTACGACGACAAGGAACTGAAAGAGTACCGGGACCTGCTCCAGACGCCGGACAGCTTTGACGAGGGTTTTGACTGGAAAACCGTGGTCGGGGCCGTCTTCATCGGTTTTCTGATGATGCCCGGCTCCATGTACCTGCAACTCGTCATCGGTACCGGTATCGGACCGGCGGCCCGCTGGGTCACCATCATCCTCTTTGCCGAAATCGCCCGGCGGGCCCATACCAGCCTGCGGCAACAGGAAATTTTTATTCTGTACTACATGGCCGGCGCGGCCCTGGCCTCGCCCTTCCAGGGGCTCCTCTGGAACCAGTACCTGGTCCAGTCCGACGCGGCCAAGATGCTCGGGGTCACCGAGTATATCCCCTCCTGGGTGGCACCGGGGCCGGACTCGGCCTCCATGCTCGAACGGACCTTTTTCCACCGGGACTGGCTGATTCCGATTCTGCTTCTGGTCGGGGCCCAGATCATCCAGCGGATCGACCGGTTCGGCCTGGGCTACGCCCTGTACCGCATCACCTCGGACGTGGAGCGGCTGCCCTTTCCCATGGCCCCGGTAGGAGCGCTGGGCACCATGGCCCTGGCCGAGTCCTCGGACGAGCAGGACAAGGGCTGGAAGTGGCGGGTCTTCTCCATCGGCGGGGTGATCGGCCTGGCCTTTGGCGCTATCTACGTGCTACTGCCCGTGGTTTCGGGTCTCATCTTCACCGAACCGGTCCGCCTGATTCCCATCCCCTGGATCGAGTTGACCCGCTACACCGAAGAGGCTCTGCCCGCCGTGGCCACCGGCCTCCAGCTTGATTTAGGATTGGTTTTCATCGGCATGGTCCTGCCCTTCTGGGCCGTGATCGGCGGCCTGGTGGGCCTGATCATCACCATTATCCTCAACCCGATCCTCTGGAAGCAGGGGATCCTGCACCGCTGGCACCAGGGCATGGGCACGGTGGACACGGTTTTCGCCAACAACTTTGACTTCTACATGAGTTTTGGCATCGGCCTGGGCCTGGCCATCGGGGTTATCGGGATCTGGACCGTTATCCGCTCCTTCGGCGACAGGTCCGGCCGCCGGGGCACCATCAAAGACCTGTTCTCACCGCCGCCGGGCCGGGGCGACATCAACTTCTGGATTTCCATTGGTATCTATATCTTTTCCACCCTCTCCTATGTCATCCTCTGCGTCTGGCTGGTGCCCAACTTCCCCTGGATTTTCTTTCTGGGCTACGGCTTCATCTACACCCCGGTCATCTCCTATATCACCGCCCGGATGGAGGGCATAGCCGGTCAATTCGTTTCCCTGCCGCTGGTCCGGGAGGCCAGCTTCATCGCAGGGGCCAAGTACTTCGGCTACCAGGGCATAGAAATCTGGTACGCGCCCATCCCGATCCACAACTACGGCGAAGCCACGGTGGGTTTTCGCGAGGTAGAGCTTACCGGCACCTCGTTTCGCGGCATCATCAAGGCGGAACTGGTGGTCTTTCCGGTGGTCATGGTCTCCAGCCTGCTCTTTTCCCAGTTTATCTGGCGCCTGGCCCCGATCCCCTCAAGCGCTTATCCCTATGCCCAGGAACTGTGGCACCTGCAGGCCCTCAACACCCTGCTCATGCAGACCTCCACCCTGGAAGGCAATTCCCTCTTTTTCCAGGCCCTCAAAGGCAGCTATGTCCTGTCCGGTCTCGGCCTGGGCGTGGTTCTCTACATGATTTTAAGCGTGCTGGGCCTGCCGGTGCTGCTCATCTACGGCGTTGTCCGCGGCCTGGGACAGTCCACCCCGCACGGCATCATCCTGGAGGTGGCCGGCGCCGTCCTCGGCCGTTTTTATTTCCACAAGCGTTACGGTGCCATGTGGCGGCAATACGCTCCGGTCCTGCTGGCCGGTTTTTCCTGCGGCATGGGACTCACCGGCATGTTTGCCATGGGCTTTGCCCTGATCCTCAAATCCCTCTCCTTCACGGCCTACTGACCGGTTCCACCAACCATTGTCCCGCACACGCAGAGCGTCAAGGATAAAGATCTGACCCCCTCTGAGACGCTGAAAACCGGACCGCATCATCCGGCCAACCCGACCCGCACCAAACCGCGGACCGAGTTGCCGACAAAGAGCGCCTGTGCCCGGCGCAGGTCTGCCGGGCGCAGGACCTGCTCCACGGCCCGGCCCCGG
>JAJRTB010000032.1 GCA_024278495.1 Deltaproteobacteria bacterium | reverse complement strand
CGGGAAAATAAAAAAGGGCCGCACACAGCGACCCGCTGAATCAGGATAAGGTGGCAAAAAACATCAAACCAGGTTTATAGTCGGATTCGCTACTTTTGTCGGTTTCGTAAAAAGTCACGAAACCGACGGTTCAGCGTTATAGCTGGTTGAATTATCGTAGCGCGCAGCCGGGATTTTCGACTTTTTACGAGTTCATTACTTTTCGCGAATCCGACTATATTGAAAATATACCCTGAAAAAGGTATTTTGTCAGTATAATGTGTCGTCAACACTCGACGATGCCATAATCTCACTTTCGGGTGGATTTTTTTGGCTGCGTTTTCCGGTCCAGGCCGTCCATCATCCGGATGATGTTGGAGGCGCCGAGTATGGCGGCCGCACCTTCATAACCAGACCCGGATCCGTTCACCTGGACTACCGGAACCTTGACCAGGGCCGGGTTGGCCCGGGCCGCCTCCAGCGCTTTCTCCAGGGCCTGGAGCTGCATGGCGTAGTCCTTGCCGAAGACATCGGCCAAAGCCTTCTGCCCCTTGGCAATCTCCATCAGCTTCAGTTTCTGGCCTTCACCCTCAAGGCGGAGCTGTTCCATCTTGTGGACGGCCGCCTGTTTCTGAATTTCAGCCGTCACCAGGGTCTTCTGCTGGTCGGCCGAGGCTCGCTCCCGTTCAACCGAGATACGCTCCTTCTGGGCTTGACGTTCCTTCTGGTAGGTCTTGTTCAGCTGGGTGGCGAGCTGTTCCCGGAGGGTGGCCACCAGCAGTTCGGGCGGAATGGCCGGTTCGCCCATGCGCACCTCCTGGATGGTGACTCCCGCTTTATCCCCCTCCCTGGCAATGGTCTTCTCTACCAGTTCGGTGATCTCGTCGCGGTTTTCGACAAAATCAAGAACCTTTCTGTCCTTGTGACCGCCGATGGTCCGGAGGATATCCCTGATGGCCGGCGTTATGATGTTGTCCTCGACCCGCTGCAGGTCGCCGACGCTGGCCACCACCTTGGGCGCGTTCCTGGGATGGACCTGCACCACCACCCGCATATCCACCGGCACGGTCCAGCCTTCGACCCGGACGGTGATGGCCCGGTCGGCCGCGCCCGGTGGAACCGGCACTTCGCGGGAAACCTCTTCCTGGGAAATGCGACCGTCATTGTCAACCCGCAGGTTGATTTTTCGCTCGGTGTACCCGCCTACGTAGGTCCAGGTCTGGAGCCGGGTCGGAATGATGGTGGCCACATAGGCCTTTTCGTTTAAGTAATAGCGGCCCGGCGGGAGTGGTTCGTCCCAAACGCCCACACATCCCTTGGGCACAATGGGCGTGGCCACGGTTTCACCGGTCCGGCCTGTTACGTTGACTGCGCTCAGGCACTGGTCCCGGGTCTGGACATTGGAGCGGATAACAGCGACGTGGCCGGTGGGTACGTCAAGGGCTGGACGAGTCTGGGTGGAAAAAAGAAAAGTATTCAACCTGTACTTGCCGGGTCGCAGCACGTCAAGCTGCGGACCTTTCTGTCCTTTGCCCCCTGTGAGGAAATAGTCGGCGTTCAGCATGTCGCTGAACTTGTTTTCGGGCCAGGGATCGGCCAGAAATTTTCCGTCTTCAAGGGGTCGGCCGTCTTTGGCGACCAGCAGGCCGTACTGGCCTTCCGGAATTTCCGTGACCGGGGCGAAATCAATATCATAGAGGAGTTTGATCAGCGGCCGGAAATGAAAACCCGGGCCAAGGATCTCGGCCTGGGGCCCTTTTTCGCCGTTCGCGGCAATGATTTTGCCGGGCGGCAGGTTCGGAGCCAGGTAAATCCTCTTCATCAGGCCGACCTCATGGGAACCAACCGTCACAAATGAGCGGGAAAGCAGGCCAAACAGACCCAGGAAGATGAGCAGGAAAGGGAGTGCTCCGGCAAGGACAGGAGGAATCCTTGTGTTCTTTTTCTCTGTATCAGGGGAGGTGATGCCTTTTTTGGCCAGGGCCAGGCCGATTATGATCAGAACAAGCGACGCGACTGCGATAAACATGGCTTTCCCTTTTCCGGTGTTGAGTGGCTTTTACACCGGATTATAAGGGAAAACCGAGGGTGACGCAAGTGGGGTGGGGAAAATGACGAATTCGCCGGTCCGGGCTCAGGGAGCAAAAAAATCAGCGTTTCCGCTGACCACGGCGGCACGCGCCACGTTGGCCCCATGCCTGCGGGCCACGTCCAGGGCCGCGTCACTGACGCCGACATTCTCCATGTCCGCATCGGCGCTGCGACCATACGGACCCCACTGCAGGCCGCCATCTGTATAGCCCGGCGTGTTTTTGGGCAGGGGGACAATGAGCATGCCCAGTTCGGCCAGGGTGGTGAGAAGGGAAAGCATGGCAATTTCGGCGCCGCCGCCTGCGCCGCCAAATCCCCCGCCCGTGGTGAAGACGCCGCCAACCCGGCCGATCATCCTGTCCCGTATCCACAGGCCGGAACAGACCGTGTCGATGAACTTCTTGACACGCCAGTCAATGGTACCCATGTGCACGGGTGAACCAATGAGCACCCCCTGACTGGCGGTCATGTCGTCAGCGTCAACCTCGTCCGCGGTTTTGATAACTGCCGAAACAGTATCAATCGACCCGGCTCCCTCGGCGGCTGCCCGGGCCATCTTCTCGGTGTTGCCATAGTCACTGGCGTAAATGATCAGTACCTGAGTCATGTGGATCCTCCTGGACCAAGTCATTTCACAAGCGAACTGGTGCGTTACGCCTGAAAAACAACCTCAACATGGTGCCGTTGTTTTACGGCGCGGCCTTATAATATCCGCAACCCTTTCCGGCTTCTCGCGACATCCCGTGTGAAAGAAAGCGGCTGGGTCCGGACAGTTTTCTGCGCCGTTCCGAAGGTGGGCCGTCACAGACCATGCATCATCGGATTGAGAGTTGAACCTTTTCCTGTGGCGGAACCCGGTCCTTATCGGAGAACAGCCCTGTCCTGTCGGATCATGGGCAAATCGACAGGAGGATTAAACCGCTCGAGAGAGGGATTATTCCTTTTCCGTCAGGGCCTCGTTCAGCTTTTCGCAAAGACGCTTGAACTCATTGAGCTCATCCTTGAGCAGGTTGTTCATGATCCGGCCGATCCGCTTGGTATGAGCAGGATACAGCTTTTTGATGAGCTCTGCGCCCTCCGGGGTCAGCTTGACCTGGAAGTACCGGCGATCCTTCATCTCACGAATCCGTTTAACCAGGCCTCGTTTCTCCAGATTATCAATGACCGTGGTAATGTTACCGGTGGTCTTGAGAATCTGTTGAGCCAGATCGCGCTGGTACATTGGGCCCAGTTTGTGCAGGGCTTCGAGCACACCAAACTGGCTTACCGTCAGGTTATGCGCGCCAAGAGGCCGGTACGCCTCGTTGGCGACAGTGTTTGCACTGCGTTGCAGAGCAAAAAACGTGAGAGCAGCCTGAGATCCTTTTTTGATTTTTTTCTGATGTTTCATTGTCTCTTACCAAATATTTTTTTGTTTAACTTTAAGCTAGTGTTTCAGGCGGATTTGTCAATAAAAAAAATACGTAATTATCTCTCTCGGGTGTATTTTTGTGCATTCTTTTATTAAAATTATTTGAAAATGACAATGGTCGGTTTCGCAAAAAGTCCGTTACAGGGCCTGTGCCCCTGATCATTTACAAATTATGGGTAGGTACAGTCGCAGAGTTACAAACCCAGTGACGAGTTACGTGCCCCCTGCCTGGAAAAAGGAGAGACGTGTTGCTTAACGGAAAACCGTTACGGAAGAAAAAAATTGAACTGGTATCCGCTGATATTACCCGACTTGACGTTGAGGCTATCGTGAACGCGGCCAATAATTCGCTCCTGGGCGGCGGGGGCGTGGATGGCGCCATTCATGCCGCTGCCGGCCCGGGATTGCTGGCTGAGTGTCGGCAACTGCATGGCTGCGCCACGGGAGATGCCAGGATTACCGGTGGCTATAACCTGGCCGCGCGATACGTCATCCACACGGTCGGACCTGTCTGGCGAGGCGGTGCAAATGATGAGGATGAGTTGCTGGCCCGCTGTTACCGGCGCTGCCTGGAACTGGCGCGGGACAGTCAAATTACAAGCATAGCCTTTCCCGCTATCAGCACGGGTGTCTACGGCTTTCCCCGCGACCGCGCCGCCGGTATTGCCGTGACCGTTGTCCGGGATTTTCTGCGGGAATATCCGGAGTCGGCCAGG
>JAJRTB010000031.1 GCA_024278495.1 Deltaproteobacteria bacterium | reverse complement strand
TGGAGCGGATGAACCAGGTGGTGGCGCCGTTTATTATTGCCCTTATCCTGCTGCTGGGCGTCTGCGTGCCCAAGCGGCTCCTGCCGGCCCGGCCCCTGATCTGGTTCAGCCTGGTTCTGGCCGGAGCCGGGGTCGGAATATCTCTCCGGCAGGGAGTCATCGCGGGCCTGATCGTGGTGCTGGTCACCTCGGTTGTCCTGCAGCTGGTGGTCCTGGTCATGGCCCTGGCCGGTTCCAGGAAACTTCATTTTGAAAAGAGCGGCTACTGGGTGCGGGTGGGCTCCTCTCTTGTCCACCTCGGCCTGCTCCTCTTTGTCCTGGACCTGCTGCTCTATAAACACCTGACCCTGCATCTGGTCCTGTTCTGGGTCACCACCGGCTCAAGCGTTCTGGGCATGCTTTTCTGCTTTTACTCTCAGGCGGTGGCTGCAGGAATCAGCCGGATCCGGCGGGGAGGTGTCTGACAGGGCTGTCACAATTCGTTACGGATCCAGGTATAGATCAAAATTTTCGTGGAAATGGACGTTGTCAAAATGGTCCTTGATACTGGAGAGGTACACGGCCCGGTTCTTAAAATATCCGCCCGGGTAGATATGGACCTCTTTGTGCAGCAGACAGCCGGCGATGGCAACATGGAGGCGGTCCGTGTAGATGGCCGCAAACCTGTTTATGGCGTCAAAGAACGGCCCGGCCTCGGAGAAGTGATTGCCCTGCTTGCTGAGGTCGATGTTTTCAGCCGGGATCGGGATTTTTCCTGAGCTTTCTATGTCTGTCCTGAAAAAAAAACCTTTGCCGCTGCCAGGCTCTGAGTTCAGCGGCGGCAGGGAATTTTCCAGGTAAAAGACCATGTCGTGGCAGAAAAGGGCCTGGGGCATGGCCCGGCGGCTTTCATATTTGTCCCGGGTAAAAAACAGGGTCCTGGGGAACGGCAGAGGATGCTCAAAGGTCGACGGCAGGATGATGACTTTGCACCTGAACTCCTTGCGCAACTTCTCCACCATGTCCGAATGGTCCCAGAAACGGCACCAGGCGCCTCCGCCTCCGAAAATGACGGTGCCGATCCAGGGCAGGGCCCATTTGGGTCTTTGTATTTTTTTCAGCTCCGTGTATCTGAGGTTGATATCATCAAAGATTCGAAGGGTCGCGTATCTGATGAGCGCGTCACCCCAGTTACCGGGATTGGCGTAATAATAAACCGGACCCGGGCGGCAACTTGACAGAATTGTTTCCTTGAGTACCCCGAAATCATCCTGTAAACTTGCACTCCGCATTGTTACTCCGTTTGAGGCACAGGGGGCAGCGCATTTTTCCTGTGACCCTTTACTCTGAGATCAGGGGATCAGGTACGAAGTTTTAATCCTAATATGAACAGTGTTTACCTGCAATGAAAACCGGATGGTAATGTGCTTGTCCTGCATTCGTGAGCGTCCCGCAGGGCAGCATGGCTGAATCGTTGTGCCGAGGCTTTCTTCCTGCGTCCTGTCACCACGTTACAGGAGTATTCAGCCGTTTATCGTCACGGATTCAGGAAAGAATGAAAAAACATGGAGGAAGAGATATGACAAATGGTGCGATCTGGCGGATAAGGATTTCGTTGAGCCTGGTGTTTATCCTGGCGGCGGCGTATACTGCCGCGGCCGGGTGGGTCGTTGAGTATGACTCCGGCAACACCACCTATCTGACCCCTGCCGGGTTGAAAGATGTCAGCGGAGAGGATGGAACGGTTACCCTGTTTGATTCTCAAAGCAGGAAGTTGACCATGTTGCGTCAGGACAGCAAGGTTTACTGGCAGGGGAGTGTTAAGGAATTTTGCGGGGCCATGAAGCAGCTGTTACCGCAGACGGGCGGCGGCCCGGCCAAACCCAAGGTCACCATCAGCCCGGACGGCATGGATACCGTTGCCGGAACGTCCGTGCGCAAGTACAGAGTCATGGCGGCCGGGCAGCTGCACAGGGAAGTGTGGGTCGCGGAAACCCGAGATTTTGCCCAGGCGGCCGAATTAATGGATCGATTTTCCGGGGAGCTCCGCGGCTGTCTGCCGGCCATGTCGATCGAAGAAATGGTTGACGGGGATCCCGCCTATATGAAGATGGCGTCCCGGGGCTGGGTAATGAGGGAAGTGAACTACATGTCGGGCAAGGCGGTCAACACCACCACCGTGGTTTCCATTCGCGAGCAGGATGTACCGGCCTCTGAATTCAAGGTGCCGGCCGGCTATCGGCGGGTCAACTCCCTGATGGAAATGTGGATGTAAGTGGAAGAGCCGGCTTTTTGGCCGGGAGGCGCGTGTGGATCAGCCGGCTGACATGTCCGGCGTTTGTTCTTGCCTGGATCACCCTTCTTTCGGCTGGTGTGCGCCCTGCTGGTGCGGCCGGGCCGGCAGCTCAGGACGTTCCGGTCCTGGGGTACCGGGTGGTCAGCATCCGGCCCCATGACCGGGAGGCCTTTACCCAGGGGTTGGTGCTGGATAACGGGACCCTCTTTGAGTCGACCGGACTCAGGGGTCGTTCATCCCTGCGGCAGGTGGATCGCGCCAGCGGCCGGGTTGAGCAGATCCTTCCCCTGCCTTCACAGCTGTTCGGTGAGGGGATCACCGTGTTCGGCGATACCGTCATCCAACTGACCTGGCAGGCCGGCATCGGTTTTGTTTTTGATGCAAAGAATTTTCAGCTCAAACGCACCTTTCGCTATTCCCATGAGGGGTGGGGCATAACCCATGACGGCACGGTGCTGATCGTCAGTGACGGATCGGCGACCCTGCGGTTTCTTGACCCGGACACC
>JAJRTB010000030.1 GCA_024278495.1 Deltaproteobacteria bacterium | reverse complement strand
GCCGGCACTGTCAGGGGCTTTATCGAGACCCTCAAGCAAACTGAAAACGTCGGTGACATCGACCTGAAAATACACTTTCCCCGCTGATCCGGAATCGTCCGGGAATAAACCGCCCTGAATCCGCGGGCGCTCACCTGTGGCGCAGATGAACGTAACCGGACCATGGAACTATAGTGACCTATGCCCCATGGTTTGATCGCTTTCAGATGGGCCGCGGGCGGGCGCTCTGACGGGGGGAGCCGGATGAGAACCCGTCTGGTTGAATGCATGAACAAATATTTCACTTTTTCAAGGCGTTAGTTGCTAAAGACACAAATTCTCGTCACGGATTCAGGCTGGAGCCAAACAAGCTGGAGCGCGACAAGGTGTCTGCCCTGCTGGCTGATTTCAGCTTTCAACATGGCTACCAAGACACCCCTGTCCTTCTCTTCCCTGATACGGCGGCGGATACCATGTCGATTCCCTGTGACAAGATCTGCGAACTCACGGTTCTGGATCTTGATAACCTCTGTCCATATCTCCGGTTCATGCGCTCCCTGACGACTCCGCTGGAGCGAAAAGTCAAACATCTCTCCTGAGGTACATGCATTCTGATCACCCATGACCAACGAATCCGATGAACGCAAGCCTCTTTACGGCAGCAGGGGCATAGACATTTATCTGAAACTGATCAGGCGGCGATACAGTCATGTTGATATCGATTCGCTCCTGGAATACGCCGGGATGAAGCTGTATCAGGTAACCGACGAAGGGCATATGTTCTCCCAGCGCCAGATCAACCTCTTCTATGAAAAACTAGTCGAGATGACCGGCAATCCCCCGATAGCTCGCGAGGCTGGAAGGTTCGCCTCTTCACCTGAGGCCCTGGGCACCATGAGACGTTCCCTGCTCGGTCTGATCGGGCCGGACAGATTTTGCGAGTTGATCGGCAAATACGCGAACAAGATCTCCAAATCATCCAGGTACGAGTCAAGAAAACTGGGACCGACCACGGTTGAGATTACGGTCACCCCCCATGCCGGCACACGGGAAGAGCCTTTTCAATGCGAAAACAGAATGGGATACTGGGACGCTCTCACGTCTCTCTACAACCTGAATCCACCTGAGGTGGAACACCCGGAATGCCTCTTCAGGGGGGGGCGGTGCTGTCGCTACATTATCAGCTGGAAGAATTCGCCTGTCTCGATCCTTAAAACCGTCCGTAACTATATTGCCGCATTCCTGGTCCTGGCCTGCATTGTCGCACCACCGCTTATCCCCCTTGCGGCTCCGTCGATCTCGCCGCTTCTGTCGCTGACCGTCCTGTACACCTTCTCCACCACCCTGATGCTTCTCATCAACTGGTACCTGAAAAGGCTTGAAGTCGACAATCTTCTGGACATAATAGACAGCCTGCGGACCTCGTCGGACGAGTTAATGGAACAGGTTGAAATAAATTACGAAAACTCGCTGCTTATTAATGAAATCGGCCAATCTCTCGCGAACCAGGCAGATCCCGAGGGAATCTTTTCCGAGGTCATCCGTGTTCTTCACAGACACCTCGATTACGACCGGGTGCTGGTCATGCTGGCAAATCCCGGCCGGACACGTCTCCATTTCCAGGCCGGGTTCGGGTATAACGAAGAGCAGCTTGAACTCCTGCGCAAGATATCCTTTCATCTGGACAATCCCGCTTCAAGGGGTATTTTCTCGGTCGCTTTTCTGGACAAAAAACCACAGCTCCTGAATGATTTCGACGATATAATCGATAATCTTTCGCCCAGGAGCCTCAAGTTCGCCCGGATAATGGCGGTCAAGTCCCTGATATGCTGCCCCATCATGTATGAAAACGAATCCCTGGGGATCCTGGCCGTTGACAATATCGTCAGCAAACGTCCCCTGCAGCAACGTGATTTGAACCTCCTGATGGGTATTTCCATGCAGATCGGCTCCAGGCTGCATAACATCAAACTCGAAAGCCATATCCGCCAGATTCAGAAGATGGAAGCCGTGGGCAACCTTGCCGGCGGAATCGCTCACGATCTCAACAACATCCTGACAACCATTCTCGGCTATAGCCAGATGCTCTCCATGAAAATTGAGAAAGACGCCCCCCTGTGGTCATTGGCGGACAACATCCATCATGCCGGCCTCAAGGCAGCCGACCTGACCCAGCAGCTCCTGGCCTTCAGCCGCAAACAGGTTCTCGAAATGAAGGTGACAAATCCCAATATCATCGTCGATGACATGGCCAGGATGCTGAGGCGCCTGATCGGTGAAGATATTGAACTCAAGATCGCCCTGTCCGACAAAACCGGGAACATCCTGGCAGACGCGGGCCAGATCGGTCAGGTTCTCATGAACCTGATCGTCAACGCCAGGGACGCCATGCCTCACGGCGGCACGGTCACTATCGAAACAGAACCAGTCTATATTGACCGCTACCTTGTAGCCAAGCACCCTTATCTCAAGGAAGGGTATTACGCCTTGCTCACGGTAACTGATACCGGCAACGGCATGAGCCCCGAACTCCTTGACAAGATATTTGACCCATTCTTCACGACCAAGGGGCCGGGCAAGGGAACCGGGCTTGGACTGGCCACCGTCTACGGCATAGTGAAGCAACATGACGGGTATATAAACGTCTACAGTGAAATCGACCACGGGACAAGCTTCAAAATTTACCTGCCCAAGGTCGCCGGTGAAATAGAGATGCACAATGCACGGGAACCCGTCATCATGCGCGGCGGCTCCGAATCAATTCTGGTCGTCGATGACGAGGAGTCGATCCGCAGCCTCATTACCGACACCCTTCGGCCTCTTGGCTATACGGTTTTTCAGGCCGCTTCCGGCACGGAGGCCCTGAAGTTGTTCAACGAGGGAGGCCTTCAGGTCGACCTGGTTCTCAGTGACGTCATCATGCCGGGCATGAACGGCAAACAACTCGCGGACGCGATCGTCGAACAACAGCCACGGACCCGGATAATTCTGATGTCGGGCTACACCGACAGTGTCATTGCCCATCACGGAATTCACCGGTCAGAGTATACTCTGCTGAATAAACCCCTGCTGCCCATTGCCCTGACAGCGAAAATCCGTGATGTTCTTGACGGCGAAATGGCCGGTGCCGTGAACAATGAATGCTCCTGATTCCATAATCTGTCAAAATGTATGTGATGGACTCGTAAAAAGCCTGAAACACTGGCCGAACGCCACGATAATTCAACAAGTTACACGCTGAACCGTCGGTTTCATGTTTTTTTTTTACGAAACCGACAAAATGTGATACAGGTTCTCGTACGGAAACAGAGAGAATCGTGGAATCTGATTCACCATTCAAAAGGAGGGAACAATGAGAAAAAGAGTCATGTACCTGGCTGCCGCAGCCGCAACCGTTTACGCTTCCGGCGCCCTGGCATCCGGATACCGGATACCGGAGCAGTCGCTCAACTCCACGGCCCTGAGCAGCGCCTATGTTGCCAACGCCTTTGACGCGGACGCCGCCTACTACAACCCGGCCAACATGTCCTGGCTGCCGGACGGGACGTCGATAGAAGGCGGGATCACCTATATCCACCTCCCTGCTATCTCCTACTCGGACAACAGGTCGCCCGCCCTGAGCGGCGAGTCCGAGACCGAGAACTTTTTTGTTCCCAACTTCTATCTCGTCTCTCCTGATATCAGTAATTTCAGGTTCGGCCTGGCTGTTGTCTTTCCCGCGGGCCTGGCCAAACGATGGGAAGACCCCTTTCCCAAAACATTTGCCCAGGAATTCAGTATGACGGTCGCGGAGGCCAACCCGACAGTCTCCTACAGGGCAAGCGACATGTTTTCCGCCGCGGTCGGCCTCAGGCTTCTCTACAGCGAAGCCACGGTCAAAAGCCGGGGCATGGTCCAGGCCGTTCCCGCAGGCGGCCTGGGAGGCGGTATTCCGCCCACGCCCGAGTACACCTATATCAGCAGGGATCTGGAAGGCGACACCTTTGAATTCGGTTACAACCTCGCCCTGACCGTCAGGCCCACCGACAGGCTGAACCTTGCCGCCACCTACCGGTCCAAGGTTGATCTGGACATGGAAGGCGACGGTACCCTGAGCGCCTCGGGCAGTTCGCCCTACGGCATACTGCCGGCCGCCGCCTACCAGGGTTCAGGAGATGTGTCCGTCCCTGTTCCGGCGGTGCTGGCCCTGGCGGCCTCCTACACTTTTGACAGGGCGACGGTCGAGTTTGAATATGACCGTACCTTCTGGTCGGATTACGGGGAGATAGATTTCAAATACTCCCGCAACCTGTATCACCCGGTCCTGACCGCGGCTTTTGACGATCCGGTGGCAAAAAACTGGGACGATGTGGACGCCTTCAGGCTAGGCGTAACCTACAGTTGGGATGAAAATCTGAAACTGATGGGTGGCTTCGGCCTGGACGGGAACCCGGTCCCGGACGAGACCCTTTCCTTTGACCTGCCGGACTCGGACGCCTGGTTCATCTCCTGCGGCTTCCGCTACAAAATGGAGCAACTGTCCTTTGGCGCGGCTTACCTGTACGCGCGCAAAGACGACCGTACCGTGGTCAACTCCAAAATAAACGGTGAATTTACTGATTCGGCCAGCCATCTGCTGTCCGTGTCGGTGGCGTACCTGTTCTAACCGGCATGGCTGCTCCGGATTTGACAGCCGCAACAGACAATCTTGCCTGATTCGTACAAAAACAGGCGGAACCAACCCCCGGTTCCGCCTGTTTTACTGTAACTCGTCACAGGGTTTGTAAGTGGCCTGGAGCGCCGCAGATTCGTGCAGGAGCGACTGACCGCAGGTAAGCGACCGCAGGGAGACTCCGATAGCCGACTATGCGGCCAGTCGCGACTATGCGAAGATGCGGAGCCCCTGATCACGTCCCAGAAATGCCATGATTTATCAGCCGGCAGGGGGCAGGGTATAAAGATGATCGTGGAATGGTATAATGTGCGTTGATCTGCACCTGCACTCCACATACTCTGATGGAACCTGTACGCCGGAAGAGCTGGTACTGACAGCCGCCCGCCATGATCTCAGGGCCATATCCCTGACTGACCATGATACTGTTGAGGGGATCTGCGAAACCATACAGCTTGCCGCGCGACACAACCTGACGTTTATTTCCGGTATCGAGCTGAACACCACCCACCGCGGGTATGCCCTGCATATCCTGGGCTACGGAATAGACCATGCCGACCGGGAATTCCGGAACCGGCTTTCCCGGGTCCAGGCAGGGAGAAAAAAGAGAAATGACCGGATACTGGGCAAATTGCAGTCCCTGGGGATCTCCCTCAGCCAGGCTGAGCTTGAATCGGTATCCGGCCGCGGCCAGGTCGGCAGGCCCCATTTTGCCCGTATTCTTGTTGAGAAAGGTATTGTCGGCTCGATGGGCGAGGCCTTTAACAGATACCTGGGCAAGGGCGCGCCCGCCTGGACAGACCGTTTTTCATACACCACCGCCGAGAGTATTGACATGATCCATCGGGCGGGAGGCGTGGCGGTCTTCGCCCATCCGGGCCAGCTTGACCCGACCTTCAGGTTTCTCCCCCTTCTTATCCATGAGCTCGTGGAACGCGGTCTGGACGGCATTGAGGCCTATTACCCCTCATACCCGTACTCCACCCAAAAACGTTTGCTCCAGATTGCAAATAAATATAAACTTGTTGTAACAGGCGGCAGCGACTATCATGGGAATAACAGGGGCTTTTCATCCATGGCCGGCACATCCGGCAATTTCTGTCCGCCTGCCTCGCTGATCATGCCGCTTGAGGAAAGGATGAACAAAAATCTTAATAACCTGACCTGACGACAGCACAAACATGCAGACTATACTTGTAGTTGACGACGAGCCGAATTACAGGGTCATCCTGGAGGAGATCCTCAGAGACGAGGGATTTGAGGTCTTCACAGCCAACAGCGGCACCGAGGGGTTGCCCATTGTCCAGAACACAGACCTTGACCTGGTTATCTCAGACATGAAGATGCCGGGCATGGACGGCATCCAGTTTCTTGAAAACATAAAAAAGATAAACCGCCGCCTGCCGGTCATCCTGATCACGGCATACGCGGAGGTTGAGATGGCGGTCGAAGCCATGCGCCTTGGCGCCTTCACCTATATAGCCAAGCCCTTTTCAAACGAGGCCCTGCTGGCGAACGTGAACAAGGCCCTGGAGCATTACGAACTGGTCCGTGAAATAAAGCGGCTGCGTGATGAAATAACGCCGCGTTCCGGTTTCAGGGGCATGATCGGCAAGAACGAGCGCATGCGTTCGGTCTACCAGCTTATCGAAAAGGTTGCGCCCGTCGCCTCCTCTGTCCTGATTACGGGTGAATCCGGAACAGGAAAGGAGCTGGTGGCCCGGGCAATTCACAACCTGGGCCCGCGGCGTGACGCCCCCTTTATATCAGTGAACTGCGCCGCCCTCTCCCCCACCCTGCTTGAGAGTGAACTCTTCGGCCACGAAAAGGGCGCCTTTACCGATGCCGTTGCCATGCGGAAAGGGAGATTTGAACTGGCTGACACAGGCACCCTGTTTCTGGATGAAATAGGTGAAATGCCCCATTCCCTGCAGGCCAGGCTGCTGCGTGTTCTGCAGGAGCGCAGCTTTGAGCGGGTCGGCGGCAGCCAGTCGCTGGACGTTGACGTGCGTATCGTCGCCGCCACCAACAAGGATCTGAAGGACGAGGTCGACAAAGGCGACTTCCGGGAAGACCTGTACTATCGCCTCAACGTTATCCACATCCACCTGCCGCCCCTGCGGGAGCGGGTTGACGACATCCCCATGCTGGTCACCTATTTTCTGGAAAAAAACAGCGAACAGCTGGGCGCCAGGCTTGAGATATCCCCCGAGGCCCTGCGCCTCCTGGTCGGCCTGCCCTGGGAAGGAAATGTCCGTGAGCTGGAAAACACCATTGAACGGGCCGCCATTCTCTGCAATAACGGCCGGATAGAACCGGAAGACGTGCAGCCGGATTCAAGTTCCCTCTATGACGCGGGTGAATGGAGTTCATCACTTGACCTGAGCCAGTTCATACCCAGTGAACTGCCCCTGGCCGACGTCCTCAACGGCATAGAGGAAAAGCTGGTGCGCCAGGCCCTTGAAGAGGCCAACTATGTTCAGGCGCGGGCCGCTGAAAAGCTCAAGATCACCAAGAGCCTGCTCCAGTACAAGATGAAGAAGTACAAACTCCAGCGCAAAAAAAGCTGAGAGGCCATTGAGCCGTGGATCACTCTTCCTCGCCGGCGCGGGTCCCGGCCATATCGGGCAGGGCAAAGCCGTTGTCACGCCCGCCCCAGTTCAGCTTGTTGCGCAGGATGGCAAAATACCCCTTGTGGGGTGAACTGAAAAGGCGAAGGGGCTTGGCCGCCGTTTCCACGACCAGGCAGTCCTTTTCCCGCATCTGCCAGGAAAACCTGCCGTCCACCATGACCTTGACATCCGCGGCCGCGTCGGCCAGCTGGGTGGTAATCCGCGTGCCCGGCGGCAGCAGGACCGGCCTGCTCTCGAGCATGAACGGGCAGATGGGCGTAACCAGGACCGCGTCCAGTTCCGCGTGCAGTATGGGCCCCCCGGCCGAGAGGTTATAGGCGGTGGACCCGGTCGGGGTCGAGACAAGCAGGCCGTCCGCCTTGTACGTCGTTATATACTCCTCGTCCGCCCAGGAACAGAGGCGGATAACCTTTTCCACGTTGCCCTTGACTATGGCCACCTCGTTCAGGCAAAAGAAGGGGTCACTTGCCGACCGGCTGCGGCTGTCAACAAGCCAAACCTTGAGCATCATCCGTTTTTCGATGTGGCCCCGTCCGGAGAGAACCTCCTGCAGGGCGGGATACATCTCGTCCTCGGCAACCTCGGTCAAAAAACCTAAATTTCCCAGGTTAATGCCGATGACCGGGATATCATAACGGCTGGCCTGACCGGCCACGTGCAGGAGCGTGCCGTCGCCGCCGAGCACGACCAGCATATCCATGTCCGGCTCAATGGCGTCAAGGCGCGCTTTCACGCCGCGCTCAGCGAACCAGGCGGCAAGTTCACGTCCCACCAGGCTGACCCTTGGCGAATCAAGCCGGGTTATGATGCCGACCCGCCTGATATTCATCGCCCAAGTTCCCGGGACCGCTCTGTTGCGGTCTCAACCGCCGTCATCACGGCGCCGCGCATGCCTGCTTCCTCAAGCACCCGCAATCCGGCAATGGTCGTGCCGCCCGGAGAGGTTACCCTGCCCCTGAGAACAGCCGCCGGCTCCCTGGTTTCGAGAGCCATCCTGGCGGCGCCATAGACTGTCTGCAGCACGAGTTTCTCCGCGACATCCCGGGGCAACCCGGCCAGGACACCCCCGTCAATCAGTGCCTCGATAAAGGCAAAAACATAACCGGGACCGCTGCCGGAGAGCCCGGTCACCGCGTCAAGCTGAGATTCGCTGACCTCGACGCAGATACCGACGGCACGGAAAATCTGTTCGGCGGCAGCCACGTCGGCCGCCGTGGCCCGGCTGTTGGCGCAGAGCGCCGCCGCGCCTGCAAGAACCAGGGCCGGGGTATTGGGCATGACCCGGATTATCCGGACCGTGTCACCCAGGCCGGTTTCGAGCACGCCCAGGGAAATGCCGGCGGCAATGGAAATCACCAGGTGACGGTCAGTGATGTACTCGGCGTACTGACTGAGCACGTGGGCCATGATCTGCGGTTTGACCGCCAAAATGAGTATACGGCAGGCGCCCGCCAGTTCTTCCGGCCCGTCAGCGGCCCTGACACCGTAGGTTTCACGTAAATAGTCCATCCGCTCCACGCGCGGTTCCGCAATGATTATGTTGGCCGCTGTCTGCAGACCGGACCTGAGAAGACCACGAACCAGGGCCTCCCCCATCTGACCGCCGCCCACGAACCCCACTGTCTCCAAATTTTCCATCTCCCCCCTCTCTCCATACAAATTGCCGGATTCGCAAAGCGACCCGAATCCGACGGATAAGCGATATAACGATCCTGTCAGTTTGAACGGCCTCCTTGCTGAAACCGTGACCGTTACTCCATACTACCAGCCAGGGAGAAAAAAAAGCACAAAAAAACCCACTGGCCGAAGGCTCAGTGGGTTTCAGGAATTTTTGGAACAGGTTGTCAGACGACACAAGCCCGCTGACGACCTTTCTTGTTCACGGCGGGCGCCGACAGCTGATTGATCAGTCCACCGGCCTTTTTGGTTTTCACGACAACCTGCTTCAGGACAGAACCGCCGTTTTTCTCGAACCGGACATACTCCCAGCTGGACGGATTATCGGCAATGGCCCGCATCAGGCCCAAATGCTGCGTGTGGCCGGTTCGATCCGCAATGACGTGTCCCAGCACCGGGCTGCCGAGCAGGGCGAGGTCACCGATCAGGTCAAGCACCTTATGGCGAACAAACTCATCATCAAAGCGAAGCCCGTCTTCATTAAGAACCGACTTCCGGTCCCAGTGGATGGCGATCACGCTCTCCAGGGTGCCGCCTAAAGCCAGACCGTTTTTCCACAGGTTCTCCACCTGCTCAACAAAACCGAATGTTCGGGCGTGGGCGATTTCCTTACGGAACCTGTCCCGGTTCACGTCTATGGTGTAGGCCTGGGCACCGATCAGATCGTTATCAAACACGATTCTGCCGGTCACCTTGAAACCTTCATATGGCTCAATACGAATGGTCTTGCCATCCTCGGTGTATGAAATGGGCCTGGTTATCTTCAGAACCTTGCGCAGGGCTCCCTGCCTCTTGCGGCCGCCCATGGTCAGGAGATGAAAGAACGGTCCGGCGCTGCCGTCCATGATGGGCACCTCGTGTGAGTCCAGCTCGATTTCCGCGTTATCAATGCCAAACCCGCGCAAGGCGGCCATGAGATGCTCGGTGGTGGCGACCCTGGCGGCGCCGTTGCCAAGTGTTGTCGCAAGGGTCGTATCCACTACCTGCTTCATGTGGGCGGGCACGACCCGCTGTGATTCAAGGTCCGAGCGAACAAAGCGGATACCGGTGTTGGCGGCGGCGGGTTTAATGGTCAGGTTCACGGTCCTGCCGGTATGCAGGCCGACACCGCAACAGCTGACCTGCTCCTTGAGCGTGTATTGATAGGGTTCTATAGTTGCCATAAATTATAGTATCTGTGTTTTATCCACTGTATTGACGGTTTTGGAAAGAAGCGGCAATTTTACTAAGTAATACCCAACGGTTTTACAGTTTTTAGAACCCACCTTGTATTGCAACCAATCAGAGAACAGAATAAACAAACGCATAAAACAGCTACCTTGTATTGTTTTCTTCCGTCCCGGGCTCAGGTCCTGCTCACCTGCTCACCTACATAAAGCAAAAAACGGGCCATGAACCCTGCAGGCCGAAAACAATCTCCTGAAAGACCAATATACAACGGGTTACGGATCCAAACCCGGGCAGGGCGAGTTGCCTGCCCACAGCCTGTAATGGTAAAAAAAACACACATTTTCACCCGGCGGCCACCAGGCGTGTCTTTTTCCACACACTTCGTCCCGCATTGCTCACAAACCTGAATCCGATCTCCCACGCCAGCCTTCCAGGCGGTCCACGAGAAAGGCATCAAAGTCACCGGCAAACCCGACCCTCATCCGCAGGGCGTAGACAGGCAGGGACAACTCGCTGCCCTTCAGCTTGATCATATCCTTTTCAGTGGTGATACAGGCCGAGGCGCCTGCCTGCCGGGCCTGGCGAAACAACTGTCTCAGGTTTCCGGGAGTATAGGCGTGATGATCCGCAAGCGGGGCAAAACCGGTTACCTGACAGCCCATCTTTTCCAGGGTCAGGGCAAACCTTTCAGGAAAGCCGATGCCGGCAAAAGCAAAAAGGGGCTGGTTTCTGACCGAATCGGGGGAAAGTTCCTTCACCATGCCCCCCTCATTATGCAAAACCAGTTCTGACGGGGTGTACTCCGAGAAAAAAACAGGATGTCCGGGAAAGCGGGTCAGCAGCAATTCTTTGAACCGCCGGGCCCGTTCACGATTCGCGTCGCAGGTATTGGTCAAAACAAAGGCATCGCACCTGCGCAAAGCGCCGACTGGCTCGCGCAGATCGCCGCCGGGAAACACCCGGCTGTTGCCGGCCAGGGTGTCGGCGCTGAACAGAACCAGGTCAACGCTGCGGCTCACCCCCATGTGCTGAAACCCGTCGTCCAGGATCAGCACATCCGCTCCCATCTCAACGGCGCGCGCAGCGGGGAACCTGCGATCCCTGCCGGTCAGAACAGGCACGCCGGGAAGCGATTCGGCAAGCAAGCGCGGTTCATCTCCGGCTTCAACCGCGTCAAGATACAGTTTCTCTCCGTCCGATACCACATTCACCCGTCCGCCCGCCCGCCCACGGTAACCGCGGCTGATGATGGCGGGAAGAGCTCCCCTGGCCTGCAGCATGGCGGCAATATACCGCACCACCGGAGTCTTTCCGGTTCCGCCCATGGTGAGGTTGCCGACGCTGATCACCGGCACCCCCGGGTCGGTAACCCGGAAAATACCGGTACGGTAGAAATATGCCCGCATCCGCATCAGGCCGCTGTAGAGTGGAGAAAAGGGTCGGCCGACTGCATAGAGAATTGTTCTGTTCATACTGTCTGCGAGTGCATCATTATTGTCGGATTCGCAAAAAGTAGCGAATCCGATGGATCAGCATTGCAACTTTTTGAATTATCATTATGCTCTGCTGGTGTTTATGACTTTTTACGAGCTCCTGAATCCGTGACGAAAATTCGCGGCTTTGACAACTAACGTATTGAAAAAGTGAAATACTTGTTCTCTCATTCAATCAGACGAGTTCTCACTCGACATCGCCCGTCAGAGCGCCCACCCGCGGCCCATCTGAAAGCGATCAAACCATGGGGCATAGGTTACTGTAGCCCCATGGCCCGATCACTTTCATCTGCACCACGGGTGAACGCTCACGGATACAGGGAGCTTATCATTATTCAAGGTGAAAAAGAAAGAAATGTTCTACATATTCAACCCGGCAGGGGTTGAATTTCAGTGCAAAAAAAACGCAATTGAGTAATAAATCCAGTTGACGGATGCAGCCAGAGACTGTGCTCAGACAACCATGTCAACAGTACGCGGTTTTATACATTTTCGCATTGTACCCTGTGACTGGTTACTATCAATACAACATAAGGAGGTTCGACCCATGAAACTGACCGGTGTTCCCGCATCACTGTTTTCCGCCCTGCTCCTGACCTTTGCCCTGCAGACCGCTTCCGTGGCCGGCACCATCAAGATCGGCGTGGCCGGCGCCCACAGCGGAGACCTTGCTTCCTACGGTCTGCCCACGGTCAAGGCGGTTGAACTCGTTGTCAATGATCTCAACGCCGGGGGCGGAATCAACGGCAACCCGATAGAATTACTGATTGAAGACGATGTCTGCAAACCCGAGGTGGCCACCAACACGGCAACCAAACTGGTCTCCCAGGGCGCGCATGTTGTTATCGGACATATCTGCTCCGGCGCGACCAAGGCGGCCCTGCCCATCTACAAGGACGCGGGAATACTAGTGATTTCCCCCTCCGCCACCAACCCCGCCCTCACCCAGAGCGGCGACTATCCCAACTTCTACCGGACCATTGCCTCGGACGATGCCCAGGCCAGGACCGAGGTCGATTTTGCCATCAACGTGCTGGGCGCCAGAAAAATAGCCGTTATCCATGACAAGGGCGATTATGGCAAGGGACTGGCCGAGTATGCCAAGACATTCATACAACAGTCCGGCACGGCCGAGGTTGTCCTCTACGAGGGCGTGACCCCGGGCGCGGTGGACTACTCGGCCGTGGTGCAGAAGATCAAACGCTCCGGCGCCGACGCGGTCATCTTTGGCGGCTACCACCCGGAAGCCTCCAAGATCGTCACCAGGATGCGCAAGAAAAAAATGAAGACCCTGTTCATCTCAGACGACGGTGTCAAGGACGACACCTTTATCAAGGTTGCCGGCAAGTATGCTGAAGGCGTCTATGCCACCGGCCCGACCGATGTCACCTCAAACCCCATCACCATCGCCGCCCGCGAGGCGCACATCAAGGCCTACGGCAAGGAGCCCGGCGCCTTTTTCGACAACGCCTATGCCGCGGCCCTGGCCATCACAAACGCCATTGCCAGGGCCGGCTCCACGGATTCCGCGGCAATCGCCAGAATCCTGACCACCCAGGAAGTCGCCACCCCCTTCGGCAACATCAGGTTCGACGACAGGGGCGACGCCATCGGCATCGGTTTCTCGGTGTACCAGGTCAGGGACGGCAAGTACGTGCAGGTCCGCTGACAGTCCACCGCGTCCACTGCCCGCGCCCCGGCGAGACCGGGGCGCGGGCATCACATTCCATCCTGTCACGCGGGAGGCCCCCCTGCATCTCTGCCGCACTCCTCCCGCGGGCCGTTAACCGGATTCAATGGATTATTTCATAGAGCTTTTCTTCAGCGGCCTGACCCGGGGCTCCATCTATGCCCTGATTGCCCTCGGCTACACCATGGTGTACGGCATTATCGGCCTGATCAACTTCGCCCATGGCGAGATATACATGATCGGCGCCTTTACCGCTCTGGTTGTCTCGGTGGCGCTCTCTATCTATAATTTCCCGCTGGTCGCGATTTTTGTCCTGACCCTGGCCGCCGCTGCCGTCTGGGCCGCCGCCTACGGCTACACCATTGAGAAGCTGGCCTACAAACCCCTGCGCCACGCCCCGCGGCTGTCGCCCCTTATCTCGGCCATCGGCATGTCCATTTTCCTGCAGAACTATGTGCTGCTGGCCCAGACCCCTGATTTCCTGCCCTTCCCCGCCCTTATTCCCGACTTTGCCTTTATGGAGCCGGTCTCCCACATTGTCGGCTCCTCAGACCTCGCCATCCTGGTCACCACCGCAATCATCATGGTCTTCCTGATCCTGTTCATCAAGTTCACCCGGACCGGCAAGGCCATGCGGGCCACGGCCCAGGACCGGACCATGGCCATGCTGGTCGGCATCAACGTGAACCGGGTCATCTCGGTTACCTTTGTCATCGGTTCTGCCCTGGCCGCGGTGGGAGGAGTGCTGATCGCCTCCCACGTGGGCCAGATCAACTTTTTCATCGGCTTTATCGCGGGAATCAAGGCCTTTACCGCGGCGGTGCTCGGCGGGATCGGCTCCATCCCCGGCGCGGTGCTGGGCAGCTTCATCCTCGGCCTGACCGAGAGTTTTGCCACCGGCTATATCTCGAGCGACTATGAAGACGTTTTCGCCTTCTCGCTCCTGGTCCTGATCCTTATCTTCCGCCCGGCCGGCCTGCTGGGCAAATCAACCACGGAAAAGGTGTAAGCCATGGAACGTCCCGTCAAGATCAGCGCCCGGGATCTGCGCAACGGATTACTGACCAGCCTCTGGTTTATGTTCCTTACCTTTCCGCTCCTGGTTGTCAGGGCGGATCCCATTGAAAAAACCATAACCTGGCGCTGGCCCAACATGATGTATGTCGGCGCGGCCACCTTTGTCATCTACCTGATTTCCCGCGCCTGGCTTGCCCACCGGCACGAACGGTTCAACCGGGCCGCCCGGGTTGACCAGCCTGCCGCGCGCGGCGCCGCTTCATCCCTTATGTCCCGGCCCCGCGTTATTATGCCGCTGCTGGGTCTCATCGGCGTTGTTGCCCTGGCCATCCCCCTGATTTTTTCAACCTACCAGACCAACATCATGATCACGGCGCTCATGTACGTGGTCCTGGGCCTGGGACTGAACATCGTGGTCGGGGTGGCCGGGCTGCTTGATCTCGGCTATGTCGCCTTTTACGCGGTAGGCGCCTATTCCTATGCCCTGCTCAACCTCCATTTTGACATCGGCTTCTGGACGGCCCTGCCCATCGGCGCCCTGCTGGCGGCCCTGTTCGGTATTCTGCTCGGTTTTCCGGTCCTGCGGCTGCGCGGCGACTACCTGGCCATCGTCACCCTGGGCTTTGGTGAGATTATCCGGCTGATCCTGGAGAACTGGAACGAGTTTTCCATGGGCCCAAGCGGCATCTCCAATATCCCGCGGCCCGGCCTTTTCGGGCTGGAACTCGACCTGGGCCAGTCCATTACCTACCTCTACTACCTGATGATCGGCCTGGTTCTCTTCACCATCTTCGTGGTCAACCGGCTGCAGAACTCGCGGATCGGCCGGGCCTGGTTTGCCCTGCGCGAGGACGAGACAGCCTGCCAGGCCATGGGCATTGACAAGACCAGGACCAAGCTGACCGCCTTTGCCCTGGGCGCGACCTGGGCCGGCATGGTCGGGGTCATATTCGCGGCCAAGACCACGTTTGTCAACCCGGCCAGCTTCACCTTTCTGGAATCAGCCATTATCCTCTGTATTGTGGTGCTGGGCGGCATGGGCTCCATCATCGGCGTGATCCTGGGCGCCTTTGCCCTGATCCTGCTTCCCGAGTACCTGCGCGCCCTTGCCGATTACAGGATGCTTGTCTTTGGCGCGGTTCTGGTCCTGATGATGATCTTCAGGCCCCAGGGGTTTATCGCCAATGTCCGTCGCACCTATACCTTTGGCGAAAAGCAGGAGGGCGCCTGAGATGCCCGCCTCCGCCCCGACCGGCCGAACCATCCTTGAAATCACCGGCCTTACCATGAAATTCGGCGGCATCAAGGCCCTGGATGCTCTTACCCTGCGCATCAGGCAGGGCGAAATCGCCGCCCTGATCGGACCCAACGGCGCCGGCAAAACAACCTTTTTCAACTGTCTGACAGGAATATACCAACCGGCCGCGGGCGACCTGCTGCTGACCCGACCGGACGGCGGAACCGTGCGCCTCAACGGCCTCAAGCCCAATCGCATAACCATCCACGGACTGGCCCGCACCTTTCAGAATATCCGCCTCTTTCCCAATATGACCGTCCTGGAAAACGTAATGATCGGCCGTCACTGCCGCACAAGGGCCGGAATCTTCGGCGCGATCTTCAGAAACACCCGGACCAGGGAGGAAGAACAGGAAACGGTCGAGTCAAGCTACCGCATAATCACAAAGATGGGGCTGGCCCCCCTGGTCAACGAGTTCGCCCGCAACCTGCCCTACGGCGCCCAGCGCCGCCTGGAAATCGCCCGGGCCCTGGCCACGGAGCCGACCGTGCTGCTCCTTGACGAGCCGGCCGCGGGCATGAACCCAAGGGAGACGGCGGAACTCGATGAACTGATCCGTGAAATCAGAAGCGACGGGATCTCCATACTCCTGATCGAGCACGACATGAAACTGGTCATGAGCCTGTCCGACCATATTTTTGTGATGGATTACGGCAGGAAGATCGCCGAAGGCACGCCCGGTGAAGTCCGGGCCAACCCGGAGGTCATCCGGGCGTACCTGGGGGAGGAGGCCGCTGATGAACAGTAAGCGGTTTTATACATTTTCGCATTGTACCCTGTGACTGGTTACTATGAGCATGCTT
>JAJRTB010000029.1 GCA_024278495.1 Deltaproteobacteria bacterium | reverse complement strand
AAGAAACGTTCTGTATGGAACGAAGAGAAGTTGCAGGAAAAGGCCATCGAGTACCGGAAGATGCAGCGCGACCTCAAGGCCAGGCAGGAAGACGCCGGTCTGGAGCTCAAAAAGATGGAGGAGCAGCAGCTGGCGCCCATCCGCAAGGACCTGGATAAGGTTATCGAGAAGGTGGCAAAACAGAAAGGTCTGCTGGTGATCCTGCCCACTGAAGTAATCATGTACGCGGCCGACTCGGTGGACGTGACCGGTGATGTTATCAAGGCCCTGAACGCCTCCGGCAAATGAAAACCCGACAGGCGGGGAGACAGGCAGGCCCCGCGGATGCCGCCCTGATGTTTTGAATCCGTTTGAATTCATAGGTTTTACGCCCGGGACCAACTGCGGCGAGTGCGGTCATCCCACCTGCCTGGCCTTTGCCGTGGCCGTGACCAAGGGCGGCTTGGACCCGGGCCGCTGTCCTTATGTTGATCCGGCCGTCCTGCAGGATGCCGGCCGGGACAGCGGTACCGGTCTTGATCAGGTCGCCCGGGGACAGGAAGAGCGGGATATGGCCCTGGTGGCCTATCTGAAGTCAAAGGTTCGGGGCCTGGATTTCGCAAGCCTGGCGGCTCGCCTGGGCGCGATCCTGGAGCCGGGACAGTCGGATGCCCTGCTGTTTCGCTACCTGGGGCGTGAGGTCGTCCTGGGCAAGGACGCAATCCGGATGCTGGGCAGGGAACTGGTTGATCCCAGGGACCAGATTCTGCTGTACAATTATGTTGCCTCCGGCGGTTCCAGGGTTCCCCTGGAGAACTGGGTCGGAATGGAGAGCCTGCCCGATTCCATCTCCAAGGTGCGTACCCTGGCGGCGTACTGCGAACAGCCCCTGGCAACCCGTTTTGCCGGTCGTTCCGAAAGACTGGCTGAACTGTGCGCCAGACTTGACGCCCGCTCCGCTCCGCCCGGTCAGAGCGCTGATTTTGGTGCGGTTATTCCGGTCCTGCCCCATGTGCCCATCTACCTCCTGTTCTGGGACGGGGAGCCCGAGGAAGGGTTTGACAGCCGGGTCAAGGTCCTCTTTGATGAACATGTTCTTGATTTTCTGGATATTGAGTCCCTTGTTTTTGCCTCGGAGCGGCTGGCCGAGCATCTGGCGGAGCTGGACACGTGAATACCCTTGAGCGACTCCGGCTGGCCGTGAAACGGTTCCGCAGGGCCCGGATCCTGGTTCTGGGCGATGTGATTGTTGACCAGTTTATCTGGGGAGCGGTTTCCCGCATTTCTCCCGAGGCGCCGGTGCCGGTGGTTAATGTCACCCGGGAAGAGTATCTCCTTGGCGGCAGCGCCAACGTCCTGAAGAATATTTATTCCCTTGGCGGCCGGGGAGCGATCTGCGCCGTTATCGGCCGGGATCCCATGGGCGAGCGGTTGACCGACCTGGTGCGGCAGTTGCAGGCCCCGGTTGACGGGCTGTTCCGGGGGGATCGGATTACAACGGTCAAGAGCCGGGTGGTCGCCCAGGGGCAGCAGGTGGTCCGTTTTGACCGGGAGGAGGGCTCGCCCCTTGCCGGTGCCGTGGTGGAGGAGATGGGCGATTACCTTGAACGCTCCCTGCCTGATTTCGACGCGGTGGTGGTGTCTGATTATGCAAAAGGCGTGGTTAACGAATCCCTGATGATTCGACTGCACCGGTTGAGGCGGGAGGCCGCGGGCAACGGCGCGGCCCTGCCGCTCGTGGTCGATCCCAAACCCGCTAACCTGCACCGTTTTGTCGGAGCAACGGTGATTACGCCAAACAATCTTGAGGCCGGCCTGATGAGTGGCATGGAAATCCGCACCGATGAGCAGCTTCTGGCCGCTGTCACATCGATTCGTGATGAGATTGACAGCGAGGCGGTGCTGGTGACCCGCGGCGAGGCCGGTATGGCTCTGTTCGAGGGAGACGGCGAAATGATAACGATTCCGACCACGGCCAGGGAGGTCTTTGACGTGACCGGGGCCGGAGACACGGTTGCGGCAACGCTTGCCCTGGGGTTGGCAACCGGTTGTTCCATGCGGGATGCGGCAATTCTGGCCAACCATGCCGCCGGGATCGTGGTCGGCAAGGTCGGCACTGCCTCGGTGAGTTGTGACGAGCTGGACCTGGCGCTGCAGCGGACCGGAGGAGAGTAGATGGCGCCACGGAGCATGACCGGATTCGGGCGGGGCGAGGCCGCTGACGGGGATCAGGTGTGGGTGGCCGAGGTGCGCACGGTGAATCACCGCTACCTTGATCAGCGCGTTGTTCTGCCCAGGATGTACTCCGCCCTGGAGGACCGGGTCCGCAGGATGGTCGCGGCCCGCCAGACCCGGGGCCGGGTGGATGTTACCCTGCAGCTGGCCGGAGAGGCCGCCGGGCCGCCGCGTTTGCGGGTCAACAGTGAACTGGCCCGACGCTATTACGACTGTCTGCAGCAGCTCAGGACCGAGCTGGCTATTGAGGCGCCGGTAACCCTGGCTGACATGATCAACCTGCGTGATGTTATCCTCCAGGAGGAGCAGAATCCGGATTATGACCGTGAGTGGGCCCTTATCAGCCGGGCTCTTGAGAAAGCCCTGGATGAATGCCGGGTGATGCGGGAACGGGAGGGAAGATCTTTGAAGCTGGACCTGGTT
>JAJRTB010000028.1 GCA_024278495.1 Deltaproteobacteria bacterium | reverse complement strand
GGATACCGACCTCTTTAAGCGGCTGCAGGGTCTCTATGGTGCGGGCGAAAGTGCGGGGCAGGATCTGGCCGGTGTGGAACAGGTCGCCGCAGATCAGCACAAGGTCGACCCGCTCCTGCACGGCCCGGTCAACGATCGCGGCCAGGGCGCGGAAAAAGTCCCTGTACCGCTGCGTCTCGCCCGGCGAGTTGCGGTAGGTTTTGCCCAGGTGGATATCAGCGGTGTGGAGAAAGCGCATGTTCCGGTTCCTCGGTGTTTTCAGCCGACCACGCAGTTGCGGCCCTTTTTTTTGGCCTGGTACAGGGCCTTGTCCGCGGCCCTGATGACATCGGTGGGTTTCCTGGTCCCTTTGCCGGGCTCGGCCGCGCCGATGCTGATGGTGACGGAAACACTCTGCTGTTTCCTGGCCGCGCCCCGTTTTGTTTTTCTTTTTCTGGTCTTTTTTCGGGGTCTTTTCTTCTTGTTGCGCAAGACGAATCCGGCCTCGGCAATGGCGGCCCGCACTCCTTCCAGAAAGGGCAGGGCTTCCTGTTTGGTCTTGCCCGGAAAGACCACGGTGAATTCCTCGCCGCCGTAGCGAAAGGCCTTGCCGCCGCCTCCCACCCGGCGGATATGGGCGGCCACCATGCACAGCACCTGGTCGCCCACGTCATGGCCGTAGCGGTCATTGAATTTTTTGAAAAAATCAATATCGAGCATGGCGATGGTGTAGCGGCGGCCCAACCCCTGGAGGGTGGTGTTCAGGGCACGCCGGGCCGGCAGCCCGGTCAGCTCGTCGTGATAGGCCATGGCATAGGCTGCTTCCAAAACGGCCAGGATAACGATGATCCCGGCCCCGCTGAAGTAGATGGTGGCGCCCTTACCGGCGTTTATTTCAAGGAGGGCGCCGTTGACCGCGACCAGGGCCCAGAAAAAGCCGCGCATAACCGGCTTGGCGGAAAACAGGGAGCCGGCCAGAAAGAGCAGGAGCAGAATACCGTTGATCAGGAGGATAACCTGGGGCATGTTGATGCTTTCAAGGAGCGGAAGCTCCACAAACCGGTGGTTGAGCCGGGCAAAGATATCCGGCCGGCTGCGGAGCAGGTAAAAAACTGCAAAAGGCTGGGCCAGGAGAAAGAGCAGACGCAGCAGGCCCGACAGGTT
This sequence comes from Deltaproteobacteria bacterium, assembly GCA_024278495.1. Taxonomy (GTDB): domain Bacteria; phylum Desulfobacterota; class Desulfobulbia; order Desulfobulbales; family Desulfobulbaceae; genus UBA10518. Next base: position 1,602 of record JAJRTB010000028.1, on the reverse strand, counting down.
GAGAATCCCCCGTTCCCGGGCAAAGTAGAAGATGGCCAGGTTGAGCGGCAGGAGCAGGGCCGTGACCTGAAAGATTATCTGTTCATGGCCGGTGCTGATCGTGCCGCCCGGCCCGAACAGGTAGAGCAGGCGGTCCGCGAGGATCAGCAGCAGGATGACAAAGGCAATCCTGCTGCGATGGAACCGCCAGCCGAGCAGGAAACCGGTAATCAGGACGATATAGGGAAGGATCCCGTCTGCCAGGGGCAGCCAGGGGTCCAGGCAGCCCTGGCGCACGCAGAAAAAGACCGCAAAGAAAACAAGGCCGCCGGGCAGAAAAAAGCTGAATATTTTTTGTGTCAGGCCCGCCGGCCCGAATATTTCCAGGTTCACTTTGATTGTTGTTTGCTGAAAGCTACGAAGGTCGATGGAGTTGTGTCTTTCCCTTCACTGGTTATGTTCTTCCGTTTTGCAGGCGGCCTCAACCATTGCCGTTGTCAGGCACCGCAGATCCCCCGGTTCGATGATGTAGGGGGGCATGATGTAGATGAGGTTGGCAAAGGGCCGGATCCAGACACCCTGGTCTGCAAAAAATTTCTGTAGTGCCGCAACATTGACCGGCTCCTGCATCTCGATCACGCCTATGCCGCCCAGGACCCGGACCTCGGCGACCGTGTCCAGCTCCGCGGCCGGGGTCAGCTCCGTGCGCATCTGCGCATCCATGGCCGCCACGCGTGCCTGCCAGGGCGAGGCGAGCAGCTCGTCGATGGAGGCGCTGGCTACGGCGCAGGCCAGGGGGTTGGCCATGAAGGTGGGGCCGTGCATGAACACGCCCGGTTCACCCCCGCTGATCGTTTCCGCCACGCGGTCCGTGGCCAGGGTGGCGGCCAACGTCAGGTAGCCGCCGGTCAGGGCCTTGCCCAGGCAGAGGATATCCGGCGTGACGCCCGCGTGTTCGGCCGCAAAGAGTTTGCCGCTGCGACCGAAACCGGTGGCGATCTCATCAAAGATCAGCAGGACGTCATGGTCGTTGCAGAGGGTTCGCAGCCGACGCAGGTATTCGGGGTGATAAAAGCGCATGCCACCGGCTCCCTGCACTATCGGCTCGACAATGACCGCTGCCAGCTCCTGCTGGTGCCTGGCCAGGAGCCGGGCCGTCTCCGCAATATCATTCCTGTTCCACTCGTCATGAAACCGGCAGCCGGGCAGAGGCGCAAAGATCTGAGGGGGCAGGGTATGTTGAAAAATGTGGTGCATGCCGGTGACCGGGTCGCAGACCGACATGGCGTGAAAGGTATCACCGTGGTACCCGCCCCTGAGGGCGAGAAGGCGGTGTTTTCCGGGCAGGCCCCGGGCGTGCTGAAACTGGAGCGCCATCTTCAGGGCCACCTCCACGGCCACGGAGCCGGAGTCGGCAAAAAAGACCTTGGTCAGCCCGCCGGGCACGATTGCAAGGAGCCGGCGGGCCAGGTTGATCGCCGGCTCATGGGTCAGGCCGCCGAACATGACATGGGCCATCCGCTCGGTCTGCTCCCGCACGGCCTGGTTCAGGACCGGGTGGTTGTAGCCGTGGATCGCCGCCCACCAGGAGGACATGCCGTCGATCAGCTCGCGGCCGTCCTC